>JAHDCS010000046.1 GCA_020629755.1 Flavobacteriales bacterium
GGATCAGACCAAACGATTAATGAAGGCTCTTCAGCAAATTTATCAGCCAGCGCACAAGGCAATCACGGTGGTGTTAGCTTTTCATGGACGCCATCAACAGCATTAAATTCTTCAAGTACACCCAATGTTGTGGCCTCACCCACGCAAAATATTTGTTATACCGTTGAGGTTACCGATGATTCTAATTGCGTGGCGACTGATCAGGTTTGTGTGACAGTGATGCCAATCCAAAATCAGCAACAAACACAAGTGGTTGATTCTTTCTGCGGCATTACAATCAGTGATTTGTCAACAGCTATTTATTGCGAAACTGTGCCTGGCGCATTAGAGTACCAATGGAATTTAGAGCATGTGGTTACAGGTGAGTCAATTATATATACCCGATCAATTCCTCAAGAAGATTTTAAATTTTCTTGGGTGCCAAATATTGATCGATTTGGCACATACAATATTTCTGTAAAGGTAAACGTTAACAACCAGTGGTCAGCTTACGGGGATGTGTGTCAAATTAGTTTAACAGACCAAACAGTATTAAGTGGTGTTGATTTTGAGTCCATGAATACAAGTTCATCTGTAACTATTTTTCCGAATCCAATTTCGTCTCATTCTAAAATGATATATATTGATTTTGAAGTTATACCATCAGGACTAGTTAAGTTTAATTTATACGACATTCATGGCAAATTAATTCAGAACAATACTCTCATTAATCTTCAAGAGAATGTCGTTGATTTTAATTTGAATCAGCCTTTAGAGAAAGGAAATTACATCCTTTATATTGAAAGCGGAGAGAATTTAATTCATAAAAAAATCTTAATTAATTAAGTCTAATCCAACAATACAGGTATTACGATAACTGTACGGCTCAATTTTTAATGTGATAAACATGTAACTGTTTCTATAGCTGGCTCGTATACGAGTAACATGAAAGGATTATTATTTTTTTTAGGGGGGATGTTTATGGTCTTTTCTATAAAAGCACAAGATGTCAATAATTTTAACGTCACAGACATTAACGGGAACACCCATGATTTATATACCTATTTAGATCAAGGAAAGGTAGTGTTGTATGAAGTATGGGGCGTTAATTGTGGAATATGTGCAACTAATTTGATTTATTTAGAACAACTCTATCAAGAATACAGTCAAAATACGCAAGGATTAATTGTATTAGCTGGAGAAGCGCAATTACATACTAATTCTGAAATGCAAGACTTTTTAGATGGTAACTTAGGGTCTAATGATGGTACAGGCAATGTAGGCACTTATCCTACTTTTAGTTGGTCTGACAATTCTTTTTATAATGGGTCAGGACCATATGTTACCGCCTATTGGAATGCAGAAATTGATGAATTTGTCAGCTTTCAAGGGCCAACTGGCCTTGGAAAAACAGCGCTTATTGTTCCTGGTCCAAATGGATCCTCAGACAATCAAGTTATTTACGCTCATGTGGGTTCGTATACTTCAGCTTATGGTTCTGGAGCAACACTTTATAATATTATAAAACCAAAAATAGATTCTGTTCTGAATCCTGGTTCCTCAAATCCAAATCCGCCTCTAGACTGTTCAACCCTGCAAGTAAATGCGGGATCAGACCAAACGATTAATGAAGGTTCATCAGTGAGTGTATCGGCATCAACATCAGGTGGTCATGGGTTGTATCAGTATAACTGGTCGCCATCTACAGCCTTAAATGCCACAAGCACACCAAATGTTGTGGCCTCACCCACCCAAAATATTTGTTATACCGTTGAGGTTACCGATGATTCTAATTGCGTGGCGACTGATCAGGTGTGTATCACAGTAATACCTGCTCAGAATAATCCGCCTTTAGACTGCTCAACCTTACAAGTAAATGCGGGATCAGACCAAACGATTAATGAAGGCTCTTCAGCAAATTTATCAGCCAGCGCACAAGGCAATCACGGTGGTGTTAGCTTTTCATGGACGCCATCAACAGCATTAAATTCTTCAAGTACACCAAATGTTGTGGCCTCCCCCGCACAAAATATTTGCTATACAGTTCAGGTTACGGATGACTCAAGTTGCGTGGCGACTGATCAGGTTTGTGTTACTGTTGTGCCCGCTCAAAATAACCAATCTACACAAGTAGTAGATTCTTTTTGCGGAACTACTATTTCTGATTTAGCCACACCTATATTTTGTGAAGCTGTACCAGGGGTTGCACAGTATCATTGGAAGTTGGTACACTCAGTTACAGGCTCTTCTATTACATACACCCGGTCTATTCCTGAAGAAAGTTTTAAATTTTCTTGGGTGCCCAATATCGATCGTTTTGGCACCTACGATGTGTCCGTTCGTGCAAACATTAACAATCAATGGACGAATTTTGGTCTGTCTTGTCAAATTAGTTTATCTGATCAAACTGTTTTAAATACAACGGCATTTGAAATAGTGAATACAAGCTCTTCAGTGACTGTTTTTCCAAATCCTGTTTCAGTACTCTCAAAGCGCATAAGTTTTGATTTTCAAGTCATTCCTTCAGGAATGGTCAGATTTTATTTATTTGATATACACGGTAAATTAATACAAGAGCATCAAGTCATAAACATGCAAGAGAATCATTACAACTTTGAGTTAAGTAATCCAATTGAGAAAGGCCATTATATCTTGCAAATTGAAAATGAGCAAACTTTAATTCGAAAAAAAGTATTGGTCAACTAAGCAAAAGTACTCTGGTTTTAGCGTTTAATCACTTTACCTATATAGGGCATTTGATTTGTTTTTGAAAATGCTTTTAAAATATAAGTTCCCTTAGGTAAAAACTCAATATTTATAGTTGTATGGCTTGAATTTTTGTTCTTTTGGTGGATGAGTTCTTTGCCTAGTACATCATAAAGAGAGATTTCTGAGAGATCAATAGACGACGAAATAGTAAGGAGATCTTCTGTAGGATTCGGATAAATAGAGAGCTCCTTGTTTTTTACAGAGGATATAGAATTAGTACTATCAGGCTTATAACAAATTTCTATTTGCCATTGCGTTACCTCACCTCCATCTTGAGCAAACACATCTTCAATAACCAGTTGCCATTGGCCTACTAAATTTTCTTGATTGAATAGTTGTAAAGATTCAAAGGTATTGTATGTTTCGCCTGTATTGAATGGGCAGCTTATATTTTGATTAGATTGAGCGTCAAAATTAGCATTAAAATCACTTGATAATGATCCGCAGATGTCTTCAAAGAGAAGACATGTTGTGCCCTGAGGAGATACTAATGTGATTTTTAAATCTGAAAGGTAAGAGTGATTGCCTTTAAAATTTAAGACATTTACATCTAAAATAGTTCCTGATTCTAAAACCTCAATAACACTTTGGGTGGCGCTAGCTGACTGATTGTCAATAAATATTGTGTCGCTTGAAGAAAAGGTGTTGCAGAGTAAGTCATTGGTTGTAAAGTGGCTTTCAGCCCACGTACTACTTTCACTGCATGGGTTTTTTGCTTTTACACGCCAGTAATAAGTCGTATTAGGTGCAAGTTGAAAAAAATAAGCATTAGCATTTATAATTGAGTCTACAATTAAAGACGAGAAAAGAGCATCCTGTGATATTTGAAGTATGTATTGTGTCGCTCCACTAACCACATCCCACTCCAATTCACCATAGCTATCAATCGCAGCATTGGTCAAAGGAATAAGATTAGAAACCATGTTTAGAGTGCTTGTTACTTTTGTGATCTGAGCACTAATTTCACTGCTCTGAAATGTATCTTCTGCATAAATTAAAAAACTATTCTCACCAAGTGCTAAATCACCTGCCCAAATACTCAAGCAACTAGAGTCGCCAGCGCTTAAATTTTGAGCCGAAAAGTTAACGGGTAGTGTTGAATCTGACACACTAAGAGTGACAAGTGAAGAAAAACTATTGCCAATAGAGATGTTGATTTTTGCTGAATCACCTTCGCAGATGCTTTGTGATGTGGGGCTGGCACCGAAAAACAAGCAAGACGAATTCCAACGCCCATCTATTGCCATAGAGTTTGTACCCAAAGGATCTAACCATTCTTTTAAACGTGTGTCTGCAGACGATCCGTTTGCCCAAGATTTTCTAAACCAACCATACACATCGTATTCGTCATTACTGCAATTGGCTAATCCGCCTTCGAGTTGCCCAACAATACGTTTGTTTTGATCAAAAAGAGGCGATCCAGACGACCCCCCTTCGGTAGTGCCAACATCCCAGTCTAGTACTTTAACAAGCGTACCACTTGTATCATTTTGTGTGCTGTTCCAATCGGTGACTATAATAGAAGGGTCGTTGTCAAAACTAATGCGTTTTTCATCTGTACTCGGATGATGCACCGCAATAGAGCTCGTGGGCGGGTCAATATCTCTATTCCAACCCGGAAAAAACGCATTGGCACTTTGAGAGACAGAATCGTCTAGTTCTACCAGGGTCATATCCGTAAGCTCATAAGATGATCTAAAGATTGCTCCAGTGTTAAAATCATTTAAGGCGCCATCGCCAGCCTGTCCACTTTGAGGGCTGTCTGGTTGCCTGCAAAAACTATTTTGAAAATTCCAATAGGTCACTAAAGAAGGGGCATCCGAAGAATCAATGCCACAATGCTTGGCGGTCATTATATAGGGTTTACAATCGTTAGCGGTATTGTTTACCAAAAATCCGGTGCAAAAATTGCTGCCGCCTAATGAAAAGGTAGTGACAGACTGTATGATGTCACGGTAATTATCAACTATCCCCCAACCGTCGTTTCCACCACAAATCACATCTAAATTACAAGAACCTGAACTTGAAGCTTGGCCAAAGCCCATAAAGTCATGATTAATAGATGAAAGCTCAATAAGAAGCGCTTCTTTTTCGTTTTGATGTACTTTAACTTCAATACGCAAGCCATCGTCAAAAAATAGAGGTGTCCATAATTGTTGGTGTTTTTCATTGTCAGCGGCGGTTAAGAACCCTAGATTTTCAGAGGTGTTATAAAGCCCGTAAATTGCCATTTGAGCAGACTTGGGTAATCTAAATGACCTAAAGCCAAGATTAAGCGACTCGGCTCCTTTTGATTCTATTTGAAGCGTCCACACCCAATAGGTCTCTTTTTTTATCCAAACACCAGCGTTTGATGGATTTAGATGAACTGGAATTGTTTTAGCAAACTTGGGAGCCGTTTTGGGCTGTTTTTTACGCCTATTTTTTTCATTTTTCAATAACACTTTGTTATTTAAAACAGGGAGTGTGAGAGTCTCTAATTGCTCTTTTTCATCCTCACTTAAAAACGATTGGAGTACAGAGGTCTTATGGTGTAATTGAGCGAGAGAATAAAATGAAAAACTACATAAAAAAACAAAAAATAAAAGTCTCATAGCCCCTCAATTTATTGAGAAATTTTAAGTAGAGCAACTTATTTATTGGTTTTTCGTCTGACTTTATTTTCAAATAATTTGGTTTCTGAGCGTTTTTTAGAAATATTTTTAGTTCTACGCTTGTATTTTTTTCGTTCGTTGTCATTGAAATGACTTTTTTGAGAAAACAAAGTTTTAGAGCCTTTATAGGGGTCGTTTATGCCAAATTTATGGTGGTCTTTTTTCTTTGTTTTTTTGCTTTGATCGCTATTGTAAATTGTTTTGTCAGGATTTTGATGTGTGTTTTGCTCTAGGGTAAAAGCTTTTGCTTTTTTTTCTTTGGGGGGATGGGCTTTTTCTGCCTTATACACATTAGATGTTGTTGTCTTTTTTTGACCTTGTACACCTAAAGTGAATAGAAAAAATAGTATAAAAATCAAGTGCCGCATCTATTGGTCTCAGATACGATAATCAAAGGAAAATAGTTTCTTTACTCTACGGGCTTAACCACATACATGTAGACCGGAAAGTGATCAGAATATCCGCCCATAAATGTACTGCCAACATAGGTACGGTAAGGATAGCCTTTGAATTGCCCTTCGAATTGTTTGATGAAGGGTTTGTTGAAAATCTTAGTGCCATAGTATGTAAATCCATCATTTGGTCCTACAACGCCAGGGGATACAATGATTTGGTCAAATAAATTCCATGCATCTCTCCACGCTAAAGTGCCAATGCCTTTTCTGTAGTAAGAGACCATAGGGTTAAAAAGAGTTTGCCCAGTCATAAGGTCTTTAGATCCCACGCCCTTTAAGTATTTTTTAACACTGGGGCTTAAAGGGTCATCGTTTAAATCGCCCATGAAAAATATTTTAGCATTTTTATCTTCATTAAGCAAAGAGTCAATAATGGTGCGCGCATCTTTTGCGGCCATAATGCGCAAAGGACGACTTCTTTTTTCGCCGCCTCGTCTTGAAGGCCAGTGTGCTACCATAATATGCACCAACTCACCATCCATTTTTCCTGAAACATAAAGTAAATCTCTTGATTTAAAGGCGGTGTCTTCTGGGTTAATAAGCGGAATGTTTTTTGAGGATATAGGGGTAAAAACAGACGGATTATACAACAATGCTACATCGATGCCACGTGCATCTAATGAGTTGTATTGAATAATCTTATACTGTTGTTTTGCAATTAACTTTTGCTTGGCGAGGTCTTCTAGAACAGATTTGTTTTCAATTTCTGCTACCCCTAAAATTTCAGGGCCACTGCCAGATGTGCCTAATTGAGCAATCACCTCGCTGAGGTTGTTCAGCTTTTTATTGTACTTAAATGTATTCCAGTTTTTTCCGCCATTGGGTGTAAACTCAGAATCGTTCACGCCTTCTGTGTCTAAGGTATCAAATAAGTTTTCAAGATTGTAAAAACCAAGCGTGATGGTTTTGTATTTAGTGTCTTTATTCTGAGCGAATGCCACATCCCCCCAAAAGAAAAGACCAAACACAGTAAGAAAAGAAATAATAGCTTTCATCTTGTCAAATGTACACAGCGAAACGATGCAACGCCAATTTTTATTTTTAAAGTTAGCCTATATACCCTAAAAATCAGTAGGGTATACAAAATATTAACAATGAAATAACATTAAAAGTTGACAACCATTCAAAGAAGCTCTAAATTTGGCGCTAGACAAAATCAATCGATGATTCAAAAACTATTTTTATCCCTCGCTTTTATTCTGTGTGTTTGTAGCATTCATGCACAAGAGAAAGATTTATCTATATCGCTTCCAGATACGACAGCTTCTGATAGTGCATTTAGTTTAAAGCCTTCAGAGCTTAACTTAATGAGTCTTGATGCCCTTGATAACGACTTAGATGGCCAAGATGTTTCAGGGCTTTTGCAGTCGTCTAGAGATCCGTTGATTACAATGGCAGCCTTTAATTTTAACGGGCTTTGGTACCGTCTGCGTGGGTTTAATTCTGACCAGCAGTCGGTCTTGGTGAATGGCATTGATATGAATGACCCGAATGGCGGATTTGGCATGTGGTATGTGTGGTCTGGCCTTAACGATATAACGCGGTATCAGTATTCTGTTATTGGATTAGGTGCCTATGATTTACAGTTTGGGGGCGTGAGAGGTGCCACCAATATTAATACAAGAGCTTCTTCGCAAAGAAAAGGTACACGCATTACCTATTCGGCCACCAATAGAAGTTACAGACACCGTATAATTGCGACGCACAACACTGGTCTTTTAGAAAATGGATGGTCTTTTTCTTTTTCAGGAGCTTTACGTTATGCGAATCAGGGTTATGCAGAAGGAACCTATTTTAATGGGGGTAGTTATTTTGCATCGGCCGATAAAAGAATTAATAGCCGGCACACGATAGGCTTAATGGCTTTGGGTGCTCCTACAGTTCAAGGACAGCAGGGCATGGTGGTGCAAGAGATATACGATTTAACAGACAACAATTATTACAATCCTAATTGGGGGTACTTGAACGGTAAAAAACGAAACATCAGAGAACGCCGCAGACATGTGCCACTAATAATGCTGAATCACGACTTTAAAATTTCTGATAAAACCAAATTAAGTTCAGGGGTGTATACGCTTTTTGGCACCAATGCCCGCACCAATTTAAATTGGAACGACGCCAAAGACCCTAGAGTCGATTATTACCGGTACTTGCCTTCGTTTTTTAACGAGCCTTCTTTAGAAGATCAAGCTCAGGCGCAAGTCTTAACAAATCAGTGGGAAGATGGCATTCAAGTTGATTGGGAATCGTTTTATTTTGCCAACTCAAAAAATCTTTTTCAGGTCAATGATGCGGATGGTATTCAAGGCAATACAGTGATTGGCAATCGGTCAAAATATATGGTAGAAAGTTGGCATCAAGACCCTTTGGCGGTTGGTGTTAATGCAAACATTACACATAAACTAAGCGATATATCTAGGCTGACAGGTACGGTGAGTTATAAGAATCACACCACTAGATTCTTTAAAAAGGTTGACGATTTATTAGGGGGCGATTTTTGGTTGGATGTTGATCAGTTTTCTGAGCAAGATTTTATTGATCCAACCGTATCGCAAAACGATTTAAACAATTTAAACAATGTGGTCTATAAAGGCGAACGCCAAGGGTTTGACTACAATATAAATGTATCAAACATAGAAGCGTTTGGTATGTATGATGTGACCTATAAAAAGGTTGATTTATATGGCGCTTTACGCTTAGGCAATCAGTCGTTTTACAGAAATGGTAAATTAAAAAATGGACGTTTCCCGAATAGTTCTTTGGGTAAATCTGAAACGCAAAACTTTTTTCATTTTGGTATAAAAGGGGGCATCACCTATAAAATTACAGGGCAACACTTCTTAAAATTAAATGCCGCGTATATGCAAAATGCACCGAATACAAGAAATGCATACATCAATGCCTGGAATACCGATGAATTGGTTAAGGGCTTAGATCAGATAGAAGTTTTGGCAGGTGATTTGAATTATTATGTTAAAACACCAAAATTAAAAGGGCGTTTGACTGGTTTTTATGCACAGATGAACAATCAAGTACAGCGCAGAACCTATTACCATGATGAGTTTAGAAATTTTGTGAATTTTTCAACCCGTGGGGTGAATACACTGCACATGGGCATTGAGGCGGCTATTGATTATAATATTACGTCTTCTTGGCGTGCACAAGGCGCATTTGCCTCAGGGCAATACCTCTACAATTCAAGAGCTTTAGCTGATATTTCTGTGAATAATTCTGCCGAACTTTTAGATGAAGATCGGGTGATTTATTATAAAAATTATAGAGTAGGAGGGATGCCGCAAACGATCGGTTCATTAGGCCTCTCCTATAATTCGTCAAAATTTTGGTGGGTGGGCGTTTCAGGCAGTTATTATGACAATTATTATATTGACCCTAATCCAGACAGAAGAACCCTTGAGGCGGTTGAAGGATTGGTGCCATCTGATGCGCTTTTTCAAGATATTATTCAGCAAGAAAAACTCGATGGAGGCTTTATGCTGAATATTGTGGGCGGCAAATCATTTAAGGTGGGCAATAGAAAATACCTCAACTTTATACTCAGTGCAAATAATTTGCTGAACAATACAGATATGATTTCATTTGGGTTTGAGCAATCGCGTTTTGATAATGAAGATATTGCGCGTTTTCCAAACAGGTACAGATATTTAAATGGCCTTACTTATTTTTTCATGGCCCGTTACAGATTTTAATTTATGACTATGACACGCTTTACATATTTTATTTTAGGAGCAATTGCCTTAGGTTTAACCTTTAGTTCTTGTAAAAAAGAATTTGATGAGCCTCCTGTGCCTGAAATTCCGACAGGTAATGTTAAAACCATATCTGAATTAAAAGCCTTGTATTTTTCTCAAGGAGCTAAAAGTATTTCAGAAGAGTGGTCTACTTTTGGTGTAGTATCAGCCGATGAAACATCAGGAAACATATACAGAACTGTATATATTCAAGATGCAACAGATGCGATTACCTTAAGGCTTCTGTCTTCTGGCGGAGTATACCAAGGCGACTCTGTTCGTGTCTATTTAAAAGGCACGCGATTAGATGATGTAAATGGCGTTATTTCTATTGATTCTGTTGATGTAGATCAGAATATTGTGAAACAATCTACTGGCAATCAGGTACAGCCTTTAGTGTTAACTATTGATCAGTTAACTGACGGGCAAGAATCAAAATTAGTGCAGCTTAACGATGTGCAATTTACCGATGCATTTATTGGTCAAACCTATGCCGATGCGGTGACGTTGTCTTCTAAGAACACAGAAATAGAGGATTGTGATGGCAACATCATTATTGTTCGAAATAGTGGGTATGCCAATTTTGCCAATGAAATCATCACGGCAAATAAAGGTACTCTTGTAGGGGTGTTAAGCGAATTCAATGGCGATAAACAAATTTTCTTACGCGCTTTAACAGATGTACAAATGAATGATACAGTGCGTTGTAACGGACAAAGTTCTGGAGGGGGTAACCCAGGTGGAGGCAACCCTGGTGGCTCTGGGCAAGGCATTTTTTCAGATGATTTTGAATCTGAAGGCTTTTCTTTGGGGGGATGGACCACACAAACGGTTCAAGGAAATGCAGATTGGTTCGTAGACGATTTCTCTAATAACTTCTTTGCTAAGATTACTAATTTTTCTGCCGGATCTAATACTGAAACTGAAGCCTGGTTGATTTCGCCAAGTATTGATTTAAGCGCAGTATCATCAGCTACTTTAAGTTTTGAGAATGCTTTTAATTATTCAGGAGCGCCATTAGAATTGTATATATCGACAGATTATTCCTCTGGTTTGCCTTCAACAGCCACTTGGACACAAGTAAGCTTTAATTTATCTACAGGAAATTGGGATTTTGTAAATTCAGGCGCTATTGATTTAAGTGCTTATACAGGAAATAACAATGTTAGATTTGCTTTTAAATACATAGGGTCTAATTCAGATGGATCAACCTGGGAGGTAGACAATGTACTTGTTGAATAACAAGCCAAATAAATGCTTTAAAATATAACTGAACAAAACGCAAGAGAGCCTTTCTTGAAAAAGAAAGGCTTTTTTGTTTCTGGTTTGCAAGATTAAACAATTTCTTAATATAGGGTGCTTGACTATTTTTAATCTAGACTGTACCTTTGTGAAAAATAAACAAATGAATAAACTTTATACTTTTTTATTATCTGCTGTTTTGTTAATCTCTACAGCGTCGGCTCAGGTCGTATTTACGTCAAACTTTACCTCTTGGAACGATACCGTACCAACCGATTGGTTTGGTGATAAAACTTCTTTGCATTGGGATAGCATTATTGAAACCAACATGGGCTCTGTTAACGGAGGCGCCTTGGCGCAACTTGTCAATACAACCTCTTCGCATAGACGCTTGACTACACAGCCTATCACTTTAGATTCTAATACCGCTTATTTGGTTGAGATGTGGGTAAAGGGGCAAGGTGAAATCAGAACCAACTATTACACTAATGCCTATGGGTCATATAATGCATACGAGCAAGTCAGTACGAGTACTTGGACGAAGATAGAACAAACCATTACTCCTTCGCAGTATTCAGATACAGCTGAGCTCATACTTTCATTTAGAAATACTCTTGCCCCAGATCATTTAATGATTGACAGTGTGGCTTTAAGCGTTGTAACCTTAGACACATTTGCCGTGTCTATTTACGATGTTCAGTATACCGCTGACCCTTCTGGTGATTCGCCTTTTAAAGACGAACTGGTGAGCATATCTGGTGTAGTAACCGCCATTGACTCTGGTCAGGGGTATTATATTCAAGACGCTACAGGTCCTTGGAATGGCGTGTTGGTATACTCAAATGATACCACGCCTACAATGGGCAATACAGTTGAAATTACCGGACAAGTTACGGAGTATTTTGGTTTAACAGAGATTACAAATGTGGTGTCGTACGAAGACTTAGGTATTTCTAATTTACTTGTAGAACCTACTGTAATAAATTCAGACCAGATGGATCAAGAAATGTTTGAAGGTGTGCTTATAGAAATTTCTGGGGCGTGTACCAACCCAGACTTATTAGCAGGCAATGCGCAAGATTACGGTGATTGGGTAATAGACGACACAGCAACAGTGAGTAGCGATTTGTACTTTTTTGAGCCTACACTTGGATCTACTTATACCGTTACGGGTGTAGTGAGTTATGATTTTGGTTCATTTGTCTTAAAGCCAAGAGATATAAATGATATTGATTTTACGAGTGGACTTATGGGCAATACGAAGATTGATTTTAAAATATATCCTAATCCGACCAATGGATTTATTATGGTAGATGCTCAAGCTTTACAATCAATCAAAATCTACAATGCATTTGGCCAAGTAGTATATGCTGAAAATAGTATTTCTCGTACTACTGATATAGATCTTTCATATTTAGCTAAAGGAATCTACACACTTGAACTTGCCACTGAAAAAGGCAAAGCACAATCGCGAGTGGTGATTCAATAAATCAAAACCTAAACAGTTTCTCAAAAAAAGGCTAGAGAATTTCTCTAGCCTTTTTTTATTTGACAATCTTTTTAAGATGTGTATCTCCGTTTTTTTCTTCGATTTTAAGCATGTATATACCAGAAGGTAAATGATTGGCTTTAACTTCAGTCCAGCCGAATCTGTTTTTAAGTTTTTCTTTATGCACTTGCTTGCCAGAGATATCAAATAGTTTTAATGTAAAGGCATTGCTTTCTAAATCTTTGGTGTTAAAGACAATCCATTCGCGTATGGGGGTTACCACTTCAATAAGCCCTGAAGAAATTTCTCTTTGAACAGAAGTGAAGTTAATGTCCATGTAAAAATCAATCAGAACCGGTAAATGATCAGACATATTAAATAAGGCTGAAGCCACATCGCTATCTATTTCACTGTTGCCATTTTGGTCTAAATCATCATTAAAATAAGTGCCATCTTGCCCAAAAGCCTTGTAGGTGGTAGAGAGCCCTAAAATACCATCAGATCCGTTTTTAACGGCATCTGAATATAAAATAAAATCAAAGCGATCATTCATCCCCCCAGAAGACCCACATCCACCATCATTCTCACGGGTAGATTGTGTATGGATCTCTGCAAAATCAGAGTTGAGGTGCCACGGACCTAATTGCTCAATGGGATCATTGAATTTGAGCCCACTGCTCGGATTAATGAGATTTAAAAACGCCGTTTCAACAGAGGTATATACATTTAAATCGCCCGCTAAAATAATATTATCGCTTAAGTCATTGGCGTTGATATAGGCCATAATCGCGGCTGTTTGGGTGGCGCGCTCAAGGGCATCTGGCACAGAACTGCTTGCTTTTAAATGGGCCACAATAACCTCAAAGAAAATGGTGTCAATGGCAATGTTTTCTTTGTAATAAAAACGGTAGATATCAATCAGCCGTGTGAGTTGGTTGCCGTTTAAATCTTCAGTAATCTGGTCTTGGGCATACATTTCAAATTTTTGATTGTTGTAAAAGACCATATTCACCTGATCCCCTGTAGATTGATAGGTGTCAGTAGCTCTAGAAAAAGTGCTTGAGTTTTGGTTAAATACTTCTTCTAAAATTTTATTCGCGCGTGTATTTTCTCCACCCGAAAGGTTCACTTTTAATTCGTTGACCGTAAAAATATCAGGATTGACCTCGCCAAGAATAGTATTTAGATAATCGATTCTTGTATTGGTGGATGGACAAGCCCCTGAAGATCCGAAATTTAAAAGATTGTAATGCATCAGGCGAATATGTTGCCCATATAAAGCGGAGTAAAACATCCCCCCAAAAACAAACAAACAAAAGATTGACCAGTACTTCATTGACATGTATTTTTGCAGATAAATAAGATACAATTTTAAAGCGACCTATGTCTGGAACTATTAGAGAATTTTTAGAAAAACATTATTTGCATTTTAATGCGGCAACACTTGTTGATGCTGCAAAAGCGTATGAAGTTCATTTAAAAGAGAATAAAAAAATGCTGATTTCTCTAGCGGGTGCTATGAGTACAGCTGAATTAGGTATTTCTCTTGCTGAGATGATACGCGAAGATAAGGTGCATTTGATTTCGTGTACAGGAGCCAATTTAGAAGAAGACATCATGAATTTGGTGGCGCATGATTTTTATAAGCGGATACCCAACTACAGAGATTTAACACCGAAAGAAGAATGGGCGCTTTTAGAAAAAGGCTTGAATCGTGTGACCGACACCTGTATACCAGAAGAAGAGGCATTTAGGCGCTTAGAAAAACATATTCTTGAAATTTGGCAACAGGCCCATCAAACTAAAGAGCGGTATTTTCCGCATGAGTATATGTATAAGTTGCTCTTGTCTGGCGATTTAGAAAAGTATTATCAAATTGATCCAAAACATTCTTGGGTTTTAGCTGCCGCAGAAAAAAACTTGCCTATTGTGGTACCTGGCTGGGAAGATTCAACGATGGGCAATATTTTTGCGTCGTACTGTATGAAAGGCCAATTAGCGCCTTCTATAGTAAAGTCAGGCATTGAATACATGATGTATTTGGCTGATTTGTATACAGCATTAGCAGAAGATAAAGGCATTGGTTTTTTTCAGATAGGAGGGGGGATAGCTGGGGATTTTCCGATATGTGTAGTGCCTATGCTTGCACAAGATTTAGAGAAAACAGACACGCCATTTTGGTCGTATTTTTGTCAAATTTCTGATTCTACCACCAGTTTTGGATCATATTCTGGAGCCGTGCCCAATGAAAAAATCACCTGGGGAAAACTCGACACCAAAAGTCCTAAATTTATCATTGAGTCAGATGCTACTATTGTGGCACCCCTTATTTTTCAATGGCTTTTAGAAGCCTAAGGTTTTTTGAATGATTCATGGTAGTTTTGTAAGATATAGATGCGTGTCTTACACTACATACTTTTTGCCATTTTACTGAGTATTTATTCGGAAGGATACACGCAGCATCAATTTTTTTTTGATACCCATCAAATTTTCGATAATACATTAGTAGAAGAGGTGTCTGATACGCAGGTGTTGACTTTAGGTAAAGAATATTGTGTCACTGTTTCAGGGACGTATAGCCCATGGCCTGAGTATTGGTGGACGGCTCCATGCGGCAACCCAGAGCCTATGCCTATGTATCCTTCAGTAAATAACACCAATGGCAATACAGCGGCTGATTTTGAATATAAATTTGCTGCTCCAACGCCTAATGCTTGTGCTGGAGTGGTGTTTCCTCAAGAGTTGGTGTCACCTCCTCGTATGGAAATTTCACTTGACAATGGTACCACATGGTTTCATCCGTCTACTGGGGCAGCGTATAATCCGAATCATATTTATCAGTATACTCTAGTAGGGCAAGGCTTTCCTTTAATGGTTAGACATAACGACGTATTTGGTTCAGATAATTACGGGTTAATTTTATTTGACATTATGCCCTGTTGCGCCACTGTTGTTGCAATCGACAGTCTTTTTTCTTTCCCTTCAGACACGACGCTTTGCGAGGGAGAGCGTTTAGACTTTCTAGTGGATGATACGCTCATTACCTCAGCTATCTGGAATAATATATTTCACACCAATGTCTTTGAAATTAGTACCCCAGGACAATACTGGGTAGAAATGTATGGGGCGTGTACAGATACTTTGTTGGATACGATTCTTGTTGATTATGTATCTGCTTTCGAATTTGATTTAGGCCCAGACACTACTTTGTGTGCGGGTGACACTTTGTTTTTACAAGCGCCAGCTAATCTGAGTAGTTTTATGTGGGGGGATGGATCACAAAGCACTGTAGATACCATAGATCAATCGGGTGCATACACACTTTTGTATACCGATTTAATGGGCTGCGAAAACCAAACATCAATAACGGCTGATTTTATTCGTTCGACAAGGTCTGATTCTTCTATATGGGGCTTTGATACCCTTTGGGTTTGTAAGGGAGAGCTTGTACAAATCAGTGCACCAAAGTATGATGAGATGAGTTATATGTGGAGCGATGGATCTAATGACCTCACGGTTCAAATGCCAGATAGCGGCATGCTTTTTTTACAAATGCAAGACCGTTGCGGCATACTAAAAGATACGCTGTATACACGGCCAAAAAAGTGTTATTGTAATGTATTTGTGCCTAATACAATCCGCCCGAACACTCCAAGTATGCCAAAAAAACACTGGCTTTAAGCCAGTGTTTAATTGTGAGGTCTCAGCCTATACCTTAAGTATTTATAACCGCTGGGGTGCAGAAGTGTTTCATTCAAATGAATCTAATGCCATTTGGGATGCCTCCTTTAACAATCAAATGGTACCAGAAGGCATGTATCTGTACCGCGTAGATTTTAGATTTGAAGAATCTACTATTCAAACTAAGACCGGGGCTCTTTTTGTAGTGTATTAAGTGAATAGTTAAAGCCTGGCTAAAAAAGCATCAGAGTTCAGTATTTTACTGAATTTGACCAGTGGTTGTAATATCTTAAACACCCCTTTTTGTAAGGGATTATCAATAATTAGATTATAGCTTTTAATGTTTGGGATGCTTGAGAATTGGCGTAATATCAGTACATTCAATGGGTTTGGGAGAACAAAATGTGTTAGATCAGCATAATAGGTGTACGGTTTCTCAGAAAAAGATTTAGCGAGATTTAAATCTTCACAAATCATTTTATAAGAGATATAGCCTTGCGCTTTGACCATTAAAATAGAATTTTCTTTGTTTTTAAAGCACGTGATTTTACCGTGCCGTCCATTAATGGTATGGTATAGGTTTATGTTACTATTCATAATATAAAATCTCCATTATCTCAGCAGAGCCAAGAAAATGGAGATTTTTAATGAGAAAATAAAGTGGATAGACTTAGTCCATTGATTTTATCCTCTCTTCTTTTTGTTTTACTCGATCTTCAAGTGTTTTTTCACGTTGTTCGAGTATCTCAATTCTATTTTTTTTCATTTGGTATTCTTCTTCACTAATTTCGCCTTTAGATTTTTTTTCTTCTAGGCGCACTTTAGCCTTTTCAATTTTTTCTTTAGTGGATGCTACTCTATCTTCTACCTGATGGAGCCTTTCTTCTGCTTCTGCTTTTGATTTGGGCTTGTTTTTAGCTGCGGCAGCTCTGGCTTGGCCAAATTCTTTGCCTTTTAATTCACCCTTGTTTTTTCCATAAGCATGCCCTTCTTTGGCATCATCATCAAGATCATGGTCATCGTCATCATCGTCTAAATCATCATCACGATCTTTGATTTTATCTTCATGTTTGTGCAAATGTTTGTCTTTTAATTCTTTGCCTTTTTCATGTACATGATCTTCAACTTCTTCAGCTTCTTCTTTGGCTTTATCTTTAAATTTTTTTTCAGTTTTCTGTTGTTCTTTTTTTAATAAGCCTTTTCCTTTACCTTGTCCTTGAGCATAAGCACTAGATGTATACAAGGCAAATCCGCCAGCTAAGAGTAAAGCGGTAAATAAATTTTTTGATTTCATAATTAAATATCTTCTAATAATTGGTCTACTTCTTGATCTAGCTCGGCCGCTTCAGCATCAATTTCTTGTACTTCTTCTGCGACTTGTTCAACTTCTTGGCTCAGCTCTTCAGCTTTTTCTTGTGGCGCGCCACTGGCACAACTTACAAGATAGGTGCTGACACCTAATAGTAAAAGAATCTTTTTCATTTGTTAGGGGTTTAAAAAGGCAGAAAATAAGTTTCCTGCCTTAAAAATATATTTATTTTACAACTTCTTTTATGTCGTCTTTTATTTCTTTAGCTTCTTCTGAGGCTTTTTCAAGCTCTTCTGGTGATTTCATCACGACCTTACCCTCTTCTATCACTGCGCGTTTACTTTTAACTTGCTTAGGATTTTCAGATTGAATTTGACGCGCTTCAATTTCGTCGAGCTTTTCTTTTCTTTTTAAATAGTCGGCTTCTGAAATTTCGTTGGCTTCTTTTTTCTTGTCTAGTCTTTTGCGTGCATCTTCAAGCTTTTTTCTGTTTTCTTGAACACGGGCATCTACTTTTTTGGCTAAATCAGCCTGCATTTTTTCTGCTTTTGCATTGCCAAGATCTTTTGCGGCTATTTCAACTTTTTCAACCTTTGAAGGAGCTACAGCTTTTTCTTGTGCATTGGCCTGAGAGGTAAATAAGAACATCCCCCCAAATAAAAGGGCTGAGGCAAATAAATTTATTTTTTTCATTTAATCAATTTTTTAGAATGAGCTTGGTGTAACGCAAACATTCTAAAAAAGTTTCGTTGAGAATAAAGAAAAAAGAATGACTTTAGCTTTTTTTAGTTGTTTAAACTCCAGTCATAGAATTTAAAATCTACTGTAGCCCCAGTGTTAATTGAAGTGTTTGAATATTGATTAAGGTAATCAATCACTGATCCGTTTTGTGTAAAATCAACACCATACCAATTAAAAAGTTGTGATACTTCAACACTGTTTGAACTAATGGTATTGTAAAACGCATCGTTGATAAAGGCAATGGTATTTTGTTGTAGACTGTTCTGAAGATTTGACTCTGTATAAGCATAATTTAAAAGTTTAGGACAACTTTTGGCGGCACAATTCACCGCAAAATGAATGCGCGGTTCATTAAATTGAACACGAATAATATCGTTTTCGATATTGTTTAAAGAATAGGTGTTAGATCCAAGAGAAATAAAAGGAATGTCAAAGGCATTGTTGCCTGATTGCGAGATATCCATAATAGAATTTAAAGGCCAGTTATCGATTACAATTTTAATGGCATGTGCATTGTAAGCATTAATCCAGTAGGCTAATTTTTTATTATCTGACCAACTGTTTTGCGGCACATTGTTGCTTAGAAGATCTATGTACATATCTAATTGTGATTCATCTGAAATAAACCCATTGTAATTTACCACGCCATTATTTACATGCTCAGAAAGTAATTGATCAAAGAGATCATGCGAAAAAGGCACAACAGCAGGGGCACCTGGTTCTATGGTGAAATTATCGGTTGATAGACATCCGTTTTGATCGGTGACACTGATGGTGTAGTTTCCGGGCGATAAATTACTAGCACTTTCACTATTTAAACCAATGCTCCATTGGTATGTATATGGAGCGGTGCCTCCAAATACATTAACCTGTGCAGAGCCATCGTTTTCGCCTTGTGTGGTTTCATTGGTCACAGAAGTGTTAATCATAAAGTTTAAGCAAGGATCAGAGCCCGCTTGAATCATGGTGGCTTGAGTCAACACACAACCATTGGCGTCAGTGACGGTAACATCATATCCGCCTACCGATAAATTTTGTATTTCTGACGTGCTTTGGCCAGAACTCCAGGTATACGTATAAGGCGATGTTCCGCCGCTTGGCAAGGCTAAGATAGAACCATCGTTGCCATTTAAGATGCTTTCATCAGTAGTCTGAAGATTTAATGTAAATGTGCTGCATGGGCTACCTGGGTCAATGCCCTGTTGAACTGCAGCTGAATCTGAGTAGGTACATCCATCCTGATCGGTAATAGTGACAACGTAATTGCCAGGAGATAAGTCGGTAATTTGAAATGTTGTATCGCCTGAACTCCAGATAAACATATAAGGGGCACTACCACCATTGACTAAAGCAGTGACTTTGCCGTCGTTTGCATTGAGTACAGTTTCATTTGAAACAGAAAGCAATACATTTAATCCACAAGGTAATGTGGTATCGGTCATCGTATTGGTTAGAGAATCCTGATCGTTAGGGGTAGGCTGCTCAACATCTTTGTCTTTGGTGCAAGAAAAACAAAACAGAAACATCCAAAGGCTTAAAATAAAGAATAACGATTTATACATAATTAGTTTAATGAGTCTGAAATTTACACATCAAATTCATACATGTCAATAGGGGGGGCTTTTGGAGTTACCCCATTTTTTTTAAGTTATTTTCTTCTATCCTTAT
>JAHDCS010000047.1 GCA_020629755.1 Flavobacteriales bacterium
ATGAGGATAGGCAAGCAATAAGAGAATGGTGTAATTCATTAAATTTGTAGAAAAGGTACTGTGCCTAACAAGCGATGATCATGTCAGATTGGCTATCGCTAAATCCGCCACATATCACCGTTCCGTTATAGCTCATTAGGATGATCGAGTAGGTAAAGGGGAGTCTCACCCCTAAATCTCTCACAGAACCCTACGTGAGGTAGTATCCCAAAAACTAAGTGGTTTAACTCACTATTTTTTGATTCATCCAATTATTCTGTTCTAAACATTCTCTATTTCTTATGGTTTACTCTTTATGATTACCATACTTGTATATAGCTTCGGATTTGCAATAGGCATTAACTTTTTATTAGGGTTAATTGCCTACGTTTTACAAACAGACAAAATAACAGACATCAGTTATGCTTTGAGTTTTTTAGTGATAGTTTTATGTGGTTTTTTAAATTCTGGGAAGGATGTGGTAGATACAATACTTGCCATACTATTGACCGCCTGGGCGTTTCGCTTGGGTTATTATTTATTGATAAGAATTAAACTCATGGGTAGAGATAAACGGTTCGATTCTTTTCGAGAAAATCTTATAAAATTTACTGGCTTTTGGTTTGTGCAAGGCTTATCTATTGCTATTATTAGCATTGGATTTTTAACTGTATTTCAAATTCACAACAAGTCTTTGAACTCCGTAACTGCCATTGGACTAAGTATCTCTTTTTTAGGGCTAATCATTGAAGCATTTGCTGATCATCAGAAGTTTACTTTTAAGAAAAAAAATCCAAATGATTTTATGCAAACTGGTCTTTGGAAACGCATTAGACACCCTAATTATTTGGGTGAAATCCTATTTTGGTTTGGTGTTTTTTTGGGGGGATGTTTTTATTTTGATGAAATTCAGTTTTTGGCTATTTTAAGTCCTTTATGGATCTCTTTTCTGCTGATAAAATTCAGCGGGATTCCAATACTTGAAAAACAATGGAAAAATAAGTATGCAAATAACAAAAAATGGAATACCTACTGGCGTTCTAGTTATCGATTGGTTCCGTATGTTTGGTAGCGTTGTCAGATGGTTTTTTCCTTTTTATTTGTTCGTCTTGAGAAAGGATATGTTATCTCCATCCCTCCAAATACATAAAATACGTACCTTTAAATCATGGGTTCGTATATTTTATCTTTAGATGCCGGAACAACCAGTTCAAGAGCACTTTTATTTGATCATAAAACTAACGTTGTTGCTACAGCGCAAAAAGAATTCAAACAATACTATCCAAAGGCTGGATGGGTCGAGCATGATGCACATGAAATTTTTGACACGCAATTGTTGGTCGCTAAACAAGTGATTGAAAAAAGCGGTATCTCTCCCTCCGAGATTTCAGCCATTGGAATTACTAACCAACGTGAAACTATTGTGTGTTGGGATAAAACAACCGGCCAAGCACTTTATAAAGCCATTGTGTGGCAAGACAGGCGTACAGCAGAGTTTTGTAATCAGCTTAAAGCAAAGGGTAAAGCAGAACTCATTAGAAAAAAAACAGGGTTAGTGATTGACGCCTATTTTTCTGCCAGTAAAATTAGGTGGATGATAAATAATGTTAAGGGTGTTAAAGAAAAATTAAAGAATAACACCGTTTGCTTTGGTACTATTGATACATGGTTATTGTTTAAGCTTACAGAAGGTAAAAGTTTTAAAACCGACGCTACTAATGCGTCAAGAACTATGTTGTATAATATACATTCTGATGGGTGGGATCAAGACTTATTAGAGTTATTTGAAATTCCTGTATCTGCCTTGCCAGAAGTGTTAAACTCGTCTGATCATTACGGAGAGGCTACACTTTTAGACAACATACCCATCTGTGCGCTTATTGGCGATCAGCAATCGGCTTTATTTGGTCAATTATGCACCACAAAGGGCGAGGTGAAAAACACCTATGGCACGGGGTGTTTTATGCTTTTAAACACAGGTAAAAATGCTGTTGAAAGCGCACACAATTTACTCACGACTGTAGCTTTAAAATTAGAAAACACCATTACTTATGCCTTAGAAGGCTCTGTATTTGTAGGTGGGGCTCTTATTCAGTGGCTTAGAGATGAGTTAAATATTATAGAAAATGCCTCTGATATTGAAGCCCTAGCCAAAAGCGTAGAAGATAGTTTAGGGGTGTGTATTGTACCTGCCTTTACAGGATTAGGGGCTCCTTATTGGTCTCAAGAAACACGCGGAAGTATCCTTGGGCTCACACGAGGATCTTCAAAAGCGCATATAGCACGTGCGGCACTCGAAAGCATTGCATTACAAGTAAACGATCTATTAAGTGCCATGCAAAAAGATTTAGGCGAAAGCCTTTCAGAGTTAAAGGTTGATGGCGGAGCCTCTGCAAACAATCTGATGATGCAGATGCAGGCTGATTTTTGTGCTTTACACATTATAAGGGCTAAAAACAAAGAAACTACCGCTGCTGGCGCTGCTTTTTTGGCAGGATTAAAAACAGGCGTGTATAAAAGCATTGAAGATTTAAAACAAACTATTGTGCCTGACCGCACATTTAATCCGTTGATGTCTGAAGAGCAAAGAACAAAAAAAACAAATCGTTGGCTTAATGCTGTAAAAGCAACTCAATCTTTTTAGAATTATACATTGGCACGCGCTCAAACCATAACACAAGTAAAGAAAACCGGTGAGTTTGATCTCATTATTATTGGTGGTGGAGCAAGTGGTATGGGTGCAGCGCTAGATGCTTCTTTAAAAGGATTAAAAGTACTACTTGTAGAAGGATCTGATTTTGCCAAAAGCACTTCAAGTAAGTCTACCAAGCTTATTCATGGGGGGGTGCGCTACTTGGCTCAATTAGATATTGGCTTAGTCAAAGAGGCTTTAAAAGAAAGAGAAGTGTTGTTAAACATAGCACCTGACTTAACACATAAGCAGCTCTTTGTGATCCCCACAAAAACTATTTTTAAAAAACTCTATTATTTCTTTGGTCTTTGGCTATACGACCGTTTAAGTCAAAACGCCTCACTTGGTAAAACCAAATGGTTGTCTTCTACGCAAGTCTCTTCTTTTTTGGGGGGATTAAAACACAGTCAATGTAAAGCGGGTGGTGTGGGTTATTACGATGGTCAATTTGATGATTCGGCACTTATCATTCGTTTAGCACAGCATGCTGAAAAAAATGGTGGACTCGTCTTAAACTACACCCGTGCTACCTCTATTGATTTTAAAGATAACAAAGTAAGCCATGTTTGTCTTAAGGATGAATTAACAGGCGAATCTTATCGGGTTAAAACCAAATGTATTCTAAATGCAACTGGTATTTGGGCGGATGATTTTTTAACTCAAAACAACATTAATAGCAAAAAGACCATTCGCGCATCTAAGGGTTCACATGTTGTGATTAATAGTGCTATTAAGGCAGCATTAATGGTGCCTAAAACACAAGATGGAAGAGTTTTATTTGCCATTCCCTGGAAGAAAAAAACCATTTTAGGTACAACCGATATACCAGTAGATAAGAAAGAATTAGAGCCTTGTATTACTACTAATGAAATTGATTTTATCCTCTCGCATTATAATGAATACTTTAATCAAAGTATTTCCAATAAAGATATTCTATCTGTATTTTCTGGTCTTCGACCACTGGTTTCGCCTAGGCGAAATAAGAAAACAAAAAAAATAAGCCGAAAACACATTATAGAAAATCATAATAACGGAATCATTAGCGTGATGGGGGGTAAGTGGACTATCTTTCGGATTATGGCACATCAGTCTATAGGTGAAGTAGAAAAATATTTAAAAAAAACCATTAGTAAAGATCTTAGCAAGAGATATAAATTAGAAGAACTCTATCCCCCCAAGAAAAATAAAACAGATAACATAAACAATTTAGTTAAGTATAGTTATGTTCAGAAAACTGAAGATGTACTCTTCAGGCGTTTACGAACAGCCTTTTTAGATGCAAAAAACGCAAAGAAAGAAGCTTCAGAAATTACCGATATATTAGCTAAAATATTCTCTTGGTCAGAGACTAAAAAAGAAACAGAACTCTTAGAATTTAACACTTTAATAAAAAATTATATCGCATGAATATTTTTATGGCTGAGCTTATCGGAACGGCACTTTTAATCCTTTTAGGAAATGGCGTGGTTGCTAATGTAGTGCTTGAAAAAACAAAAGGACAAAACAGTGGATGGATCGTCATTACAATGGGCTGGGCTATGGCTGTTTTTGTGGCTGTTTATTGCGTTTCAAAATATAGTGGAGCGCATATTAATCCGGCTGTTTCCTTTGGTTTATTTTTACTTGATAAACTTTCGGTTGGGCAACTATTTACGTATGTCAGTGCACAGTTTATTGGCGCTTCTATTGGTAGTGTGTTGGTTTGGGTTTTGTATCACGATCATTTTAATGCGACTAAAGATGGTTTTTTAAAACGAGCGGTGTTTTGTACTGATCCGGCTATAAAAAATAATTTGAAAAACTTTTTTTCTGAGGTAATCGGCACCTTTGTGCTTGTATTGGGGGTGTTGTTTTTGGTGGCGCCTGAACATTCTTTAGGATCAATGGATGCTCTTCCGGTTGCTTTATTGGTTTTAGCTATAGGATTATCCTTAGGCGGCACAACAGGATATGCTATTAATCCGGCTAGAGATATTGCCCCAAGGCTGACGCATCAATTATTACCTATTAAAAACAAAGCTTCTTCAGATTGGGGGTATGCCATTATTCCTATGGTGGGTCCTTTATTAGGTAGTGCTTTGGCCGCTGGTTTGTTTTCTTTACTCTAGATTTTGTAAACCGTTCTTTCTATTAAAGAACAATCACGATAATCCCCGCAAATAAATACATCCAAAATAAAAGTTCTTTTAAAATTGTTTGTTTAGACTCTATAAAGTATGTTGTGGTTACATAACTAAAGCCAATACATAAGAATATAAAAAAGGCGCTTATAGATAAAAAACAAGCCGCCAAAGAGGCTATAAAAAAAATAAACATCAAGGTGTTCGCTCGCTTCGTTATACCAGCGCGTTTTTTTTGAGTTTTCAATAGTGTAAATCCTCCTAAAACAAACAAAGAAAAAAACAATACAACAACAGCCATTAAGTAGTTTATATTTAAGCTATATATGGTTTTTTGCACAAGTGGGTAGCTCTTAGATGTAAGATAGAATACCTCTATTTTTTTATCTAGTAAAAAAAATATATTTACTGTGGTTATAAGGCCTAAGATAAATCCTGAAAATAAAACCACATATGTTTTAATAGAATATTTTGTTTCTAAATAAAGAACCAATAGAAAGACCAAAAAATAAATGCTATATACATATTGATACACGCATATCCCCCCTAATAATAAAGCAAAATAAAACAGTTTTCTGTGGTGGTGTTTTTCAAGATTAATTTTTGAAAATACATACATAAAATAGATCAGAAAGCTTGAGGTTAAAAACTCTGATGGCCCTGATGAAATAAACTGCATAGAAAACAATAGGGCAACCAAAAACACTATAAAATAAATGCTATTGTTCTTTGCTATAATTTCTGTTGTCTCAATAAAAATATTTTGAGCAATTAAAAGAATAGAAATACTTGCAAAAAGTATAATGTGTGTGATTTTTAAATTGATGTCAAAATCAAAAAAAGTAAAATTATCAACGCCAAAAATTGTGGTTACCAGCAAAAGAATAGCAATGATTATTTGAGTGATCCATTTATTATGGGTTAAAAAGGTAATCATACTAGATCTACTCAGACTGGTGTAAAATTTCTTGAATCATTCCATCTGCTAAACCCACCTTTGGAAAATAAATGAAAGGGGCACCGCTCAAAGAAAAAACAATTGAAAATATTTTACCTGCAGGTTCTATAACATCGGCTCGATCTGGATTAAGATCGTATTTTAACATCCTTTTTTTAGCCGACATGTCTTTTAATTCATTATATAAATCAATAAAGTCAGCTGCTTTTAATTTATTATTTTTTGTTTCAGAATTAATGATTTTATTGTACTTATTCACCGTACCTCCTGTTCCTATTAAAGCATGAATGTTATATTTTTGACTAATCTTTAAGATGTGTTCTTCTAGGTTTTCCCATTCGTTTTTTTTGTCTTTACCTTTAAGTATTCGAACGGTACCTAATTTGAAAGATTTAGATTTAGATATTTTATTATTTTCAAAAAGAGAAAGTTCAGTGCTTCCGCCACCTACATCTACATATAAATAATTTTTTTGTTTCTCTAAAAGAGACGTTATTGCTGGTTGATTGTGTATTATTTTAGCTTCTTTTTCACCTGAAATAAGCTCAATATTGATTTTTGTTTTTTTCTTAATTTGATCTATTACCTCTTTATTATTAGACGCTTCCCTTAATGCTGAAGTCGCATATGCTTTAATTTTTTTAACGTCATATACTTCACAGATTTGAGCAAATGACGCGATTGCTTTTTCTAATTGCTCTCTTTTTTTCTTTGTGATTTTTCCTTCAGAAAATGCATCTTCGCCTAGTCGAACAGGTAAGCGGAGGTACACTTTTTTTTTTTGATTATACCCTTCTTCTTTTTGGGTAATTGCCTTTATAAGTAACCGAATAGCATTTGATCCTATATCTATGGCAGCCAAATGCATTATAATTCTCCTAAATTAGCGCCAATGGTAAAATGAATTTGTGATTTGGGCATGCCCGGCCTAGTTTCTACATCGTCAAAGCGGTAACCCCAATCAAGACCTAAGAGTCCAAACATAGGTAAAAAGGCACGTATGCCAAATCCGCCTGATCTTCTCATTGAAAACGGGTTAAAATTATCATACCATGTGTTGCCGGCTTCTAAAAAGCCTAAAGCAAAAATAGTAGCTTGAGGGTTTAAAGATAACGGATATCTAAGCTCCATAGTGTATTTACTAATTATGGGTTGTCCTGTATTAGAAATCGGATTTGCTAAACTGGGGTTAAACGGAAACACATCCTGATCGTCGTATCCTCTAAGTGCGATGATTTCTCTCGCATCAACCTGAAAGTTTGCCAAACCACTTCCCCCCAAATAAAAACGCTCAAAAGGGGCAGTGCCAATGGTATTGTTGTATTGACCTAAAAAGCCAAATCCTACCTTTGTTTTCAACACCAGTTTATTCACTATTTCGGTGTACCAATCGGCAGAGAATTTAACTTTATAATATTCTGCCCACTTATACTTTGTTTGATCTGGTAAATCAGAATAATCTTTCGGATTAGAAGCAAAGGCTTTATTTAAACCCGAATACGGGAGAGTAAGTTGTAGCGATGTCTTAATATTAGCTCCTTTTCTAGGATAAATAGGCTGATCTATAGAGTTTCTAGAAAGCGTGGCTTTATAAAATAGGTTATTTGATTTGCCAGTATTGAATATAAACTGATTCCAGCTTTGGAGGTTATAGTTTTGATAGGTCAGTTCATGAGAAAGCGTAAAGTAATCATCTGGCCACTTAAGTCTTGTCCCGAGAGCCAATGAAAAACTATATATTTTTAAGGCCTGTCTTTGCGGATTTGAAAGTTTATTTCCTAAAGAATCTTCTATGTTTTTAGGCTGCCCATTGGTTTGTTGATTATACCAAGCTGACACGGTTAATGCATTTGGTTTTTTGCCGCCTAGCCAAGGTTCTGTAAATGATATATTATACCCTTGATAAGTGATTCCATTTGATTGTGCTTGTATGCTTAACCGTTGTCCATCACCAGAAGGCAGAGGTTGCCAGGCATCTTTTTTAAAAAAGTTTTTGGTTGAAAAATTATTAAAAGATAAGCCCAGGGTGCCATAAAGCGTTCTGCCCCCCCACCCTGCTGAGAGTTGTAATTGATCAGATGGTTTTTCAGCTACTATATAATCAATATCAACTGTGCCATCTACTGGGTTTGGTGTTGGGATAACATTGAGTTGCTCTGGATCAAAAAAACCAAGTTGACTCAATTCTCTTTGCGTTCTAATAATATCAGATCGGCTAAACAACTGCCCAGGCTTGGTTCTTATTTCACGTAAAATAACATGATCGTTTGTTTTATCATTACCCGTTATCCCCACGCGTTTAATACGGGCCTGACGTCCTTCATATATCCTTAAATCAATGTCTATAGAGTCTTCTACCGCCATAATTTCTACCGGTGTTAATTGAAAAAATAAATACCCATTATCCATATATAAAGATGAAACATCTGTGCTGTTTTGACTCATAAATAAGCGTTCATCTAGCCTTTTTTGATTATATACATCTCCTTTTTGTATTCCTAATATTTTTTGAAGGGTGGATGTTTTATACTTCGTGTTTCCCGTCCAGCTTATGTTTCTAAAATAATAGGGTTTGCCTTCAAAAACATTCATATGAATAGAGATGCCATCTGAAGACGTACTTACAATGGTGTCAAAAGTGACCATTGCATCCCTATAACCTAGTTCATTATACTTGGCGATTAATTTTTCTTTATCGCTTGAAAAATTACTTTTTAAATATTTAGAGGGTTTAAATATGCTTATGTTCACTCTTTGGCTTAAATAATTTGAAAGCTTCCTAGAAAAGGTTAACGAGTCTTTCTTAAAGGCTGATTTAACAAAACCACCAAATTTATAAAACGGATCAAATACAGTTCTTTTTTTTGTTTCGCTAAATTGTTTTTTTACTTTTTGATCAGATAAGGCTTTGTTTCCTGATACAAATATTTCATCTATTTTAATTTTGGCATTCTTCTTTATATGAATTGCTAAAATATTATGTGATTTGAATAATGAATCTTGTTTTTCTTTGATGGTCACCTCTGTGTTAAAAAAGCCTTTGTCTTTATAATATGCTTTGATTTTGTTTTCTGTGTTCATCAACAGTTCTCTTGTAATAATTTTTTCTTTATACAGATCAATGTCTTCTCTTAAATCATCTACTTCTGTCTTTTTTATGCCATCGAAAGTAAATCGTGAAAGGCGTTTTCTTTCAGTGATTTTGATCACTACATCAAGGGTTTTTTCTGTTTGATTTTCTGAAAATATTTGAATGTCAGAAAATAAACCTTGATCCCAAAGTTGTTTGATTGCATTGGCGTATACATCTTTGTTTTCAGAAGAAATGCGCTGCCCTTCTTGAAGCCCAGAAATTAATATGAGGGCTTTTTTATCTACTTTTTGAGAACCTTCAATTCTTATTTTTCCAATGGTCTTTTTTTCTTCTGTGCTTAAAGAAGATCCTATGCCAGATGGTTTACTTAACCCAGGATTTACCTGTGAAAACCCACTAGTTATAAATGTTAAAAAAAATAAAACTTTACAGTATTTGCGCAGATGTTTTTCCAAATCGTCTTTCTCTTTTTTGATATGCTTCAATCGCTTTATAAAATTCTTTCTTTGAAAAGTCAGGCCAAAGGGTTTGTGTAAAATACAACTCGGCATAAGAGAGTTGCCACAATAAAAAATTACTGATTCTTAATTCTCCACTAGTTCTAATCATCAGATCTGGATCTGGAATGTTTTGGGTGGATAAGTGTTGTGAAAAGAGTAATTCATCTACCTGATTTAGCTCTAGCTTGTTGTCTTTTATCTTTTGAGCTATTTTTTTTACTCCACTGATAATATCCCACCTTCCACTATAACTTAAGGCTAAATTAAGCGTCATATGAGTGTTTTCTTTGGTTGCTTCAATGACTTGATTAAGGTTTTGTAAACAACTTTGTGGTAAACTTTCTGTTTGACCAATTGTTTTTAGTTTGATGTTGTTTTTTTTTAAAATAGGCAGTTCTTTTTGTAAGGCATCTACTAAAAGATTCATCAATGCATTAACCTCTGTTTTTGGGCGATTCCAGTTTTCTGTAGAAAAGGCAAATAAAGTAAGAAACTTCACCCCTATTTCTGCAGCCGCTTCTACGGTTTGCCTTACGGCTTTTATTGCATTTTGATGACCAAATATTCTTTGATTGCCCTTTTGTTTAGCCCATCGACCATTACCGTCCATAATAACCGCTACGTGTTCAGGTATATGTTCAAAGGTTTGGTTCATTAAATGCAAAAAGCAAAAAGCAAAATTACCATTCTATTAAGCTTTTACCAATGTTTTAAGATTATTTTAATTTTTTTAACAGCGCACTAAGCACTATTTATTGTTTGATGAATACAGATTTTTACCAAAACGTATACGTGAGCTTATAAATTTTAATTTTTTTGGTGATCTGATCTGTTGATAATTCAGCTTTTAATAACAATCTGTCGTCGTACAAATACTCTTTTTTAACCTTAAGTTCTCCGCTTTTATAAATGTCTTCTTGTATTAAGTTTCCAAGATTGTCATACATATACGCACTATAACCCTTTAATTCATTTTGAGGGAGTTGGGTTACATTCATTTTTGTAACTCTACCAAAATCATTATAAATAAAATCAAAAGACTTTCCTATCCTGCTGGTTTTTAAGTTGTTAGACTTATTTGTAATTTGGTTTAAGGCATTGCTAGTGATCGTCTCTTCCTTATATATTATATTTAAGTCATTGATTATATGTGTTTTAATTCTATTTTCTTGGATTTCATTTTTAAATGTTTCACTAAAAATAATAATTGGTTGCTCTACATCATTTTTTGAAATAATTTTAGAGTAGGTCATTTTTTCTTTTTGTCCATTACTATCGTAATCAAAATCATAGGTAAAATATCCCTTTTTGTCTTTTCGTATTTCTTTAATGATTTTGTTTTTTGAGTTGAAAATATACTCTGTATATATTGTATCAATAGAACTAAAATCTCTTTGATACGTTTCGAGTTGTTTATATAAAACCCCTTGATTATTAAAATGATAAAAATGCTTTAGTTGCGTTTGTTTTATTGGTTTTAAATCATCTTTATACGCTACTGATACCTCAACTGATTTTATCTTATTTCGTTTTACAAAAAGAGGATTAAAGTGCGCAGCACTCGTGAATAAGTGCTCTTTTTGATTTTTTGGGTTTACATGTAATATTTGAGCATTTCCAAAACAGTGGTTTAAAATAAAAATAAAAAGACCTATATGTTTCACGTGAAACATTATCTACCTAATACAACTAATAATATTGAAATATCAGCGGGCGATACACCACTTATTCTAGATGCTTGACCTAAAGTAAGGGGTTTAATTATCGAAAGTTTTTCTTTAGCTTCACTCGACAATCCTTTTATAGCATTGTAATTAAAATCGGTTTTTAACCTTATGTTTTCAAGTCTTTTTATTTTTTCAACTAATGCATTTTCGTTATTTAAATACCCTTCGTATTTAATAAGAATTTCTGAACTTTCTAAAACATCTTCAGTAAGATATTCTATGGATTGTATTTGTGTGTTTGTTTTTTTATCAGCACTTAGTAATGCAGACAAATGAACTTCTGGCCTAGAAAGTATCTTTTTAAGCTTTGTTTTCTGTTTTATACTAGATGACTCTAAACGGTCTAATAGAGGATTAATCTTTTCGGGTGTAATGCTTGTTGTAGTAAGTGTATGAATGACTTCGTTTATAGCCTTTTGTTTTTGCTGAACTAGTTCTAATCTTTTATCTGGCGCTAAACCTATTTTATGTGAGAGTTCTGTAAGCCGGATATCTGCATTATCTTGCCTTAGTAGTATTCTGTGTTCAGCCCTTGAAGTAAACATTCTATAAGGTTCTTTTGTTGATTTAGTTACCAAATCATCTATTAACACACCGATATACGCCTGGTCTCTTTTTAAAATTAATGGGTCTTTTTGATTTATTTTTAGATGTGCGTTGATGCCGGCCATTAATCCTTGAGAGGCCGCTTCTTCATAACCTGTAGTTCCGTTTATTTGACCAGAAAAATAAAGATTTTCAATGTATTTTGTTTCTAAAGTAGCATAAAGTTGATCTGGATAAAAGAAGTCGTATTCTATAGCATACCCTGGTCTAAATATTTTACAATTTTCGAATCCCTTTATTTGTTGTATCGCTTTAATTTGTGTTTCTAATGGTAAAGAGGTGCTAAATCCATTCACATATATCTCAACTGTATCCCAACCTTCAGGCTCTACAAAAATTTGATGTCTGTCTCTGTCTTTGAATCGTGTAATCTTATCTTCTATTGAAGGACAATAACGTGGTCCTAAACCCTGAATTCTACCACTAAACATTGGTGATAATTCAAACCCTTCTTTTAATATTTCATGAACATTAGAATTTGTATAAGTAATATAACAGCTATGTTGTTCTGACAATGAATGCTCTTTTAAATAAGAAAAGGTTTGTGGGTGTTCATCGCCTTTTTGTTCTTCCATTAAAGCATAATTAAGTGTTCGCCCATCTACTCGTGGTGGTGTTCCGGTTTTCATTCTGTCTGCTCTAAATCCAAAAGAAACCAATTGCTCTGTGATACCTTCAGAAGATTTTTCACCCATTCTTCCGCCTTTTATTTGATTTTTCCCAACATGAATAGTGCCATTCATAAAGGTTCCTGTAGTAATAATTACAGCTTTAGCGTATAGAGATAAGCCTAGTTTTGTGCGTACCCCTTTTACTTTATTTTCTTTAATTATTAGATCTAAAACCACATCCTGCCAAAAATCAAGATTTGGTGTTTTTTCTAACATCTCTCGCCACTTAAGCGTAAATAAAGCTCTGTCGTTCTGAGTTCTCGGTGACCACATCGCAGGCCCTTTAGAACGATTTAACATTCTAAATTGAATCGCTGAATAATCACTAATTATACCAGAGTATCCTCCAAGAGCATCAATCTCTCGCACAATTTGTCCTTTTGCGACTCCACCCATAGCTGGATTACAGCTCATTTGAGCCATTCGAGCCATATCCATGGTAATAAGCAAAACTTTAGACCCAAGATTAGCAGCAGCAGTAGCAGCTTCACATCCGGCATGACCACCGCCAACAACTATTACGTCATATTCATTTAACATCACCTACAAAGGTATGAGATATATAAATGCTTGTAAAGAAATTTTATCTCTATTAATGTTCCACGTGAAACATATTAATGTAATAATTTTCTTTATCTCTCATGATTTTTTTCTGCTCTACAGACTTATCTTTATATCCACACAAATGTAAAATTCCATGTACCAACACCCTTAGTAGTTCATTTTGAAATGATAGATTTCTTTGTGATGCATTTTCTTTAACCCTATCTACGCTAATAAAAATCTCAGAAATAATCTGTTTGTTTTTTGTATAATCAAACGTTATGATATCTGTTAAGGTATCGTGTTTTAAATGTGTTTTGTTTATTTCTAATAGCTCATTATCAGAAATAAAATTAACTATCGCTTTGGTTAAAATAAACCCTTCTTTTTTACAAACAACTGAAAGCCAGCGTTTTACTTTTTTCCTTCTAGGAAAATTAAATGTTTTATTATATGAAAATTGTATGGGAGAAATCAGAGAAAGAACTCTAAAACAACCGTTCGTCCATTGTCTTGAAATACAACATCATCGGCCAGGTTTTTCATTAAGAATATGCCTCTTCCTGTTGGTTTTTCAATATTTTCAGGGGCTGTCGGATCTGGTAAATTATCATAATTAAATCCTAAGCCTTCATCTTTGATGTTAAAGATAAGTTTATTGTCTTCTATGTTCGCTGTTACATTTACATGCTTGCTTTGATCTGATTTATTTCCGTGAATAATTGCATTGGTAACAGCTTCTGTCATTGCAATTAAAATATTGCCATATTGTTCTTCTGCGATTTTATTCTTCTCACAGATATCATTAATCAAATCTTCAATTAAGTTGATGTTTTCAATTTTAGATTGAATCTTTAATTCTTGCATTGTTTGCTCTTCCATATCAATCAATATTATTCAAATATCGTGTTACTTTTTGATTATAAAAAGATTTTAAGCTAGGAGTTTGAAACTTTAACATTTCAACAACACCATCTTTTTCTTGGTTTTTATACTTAAAAAATTCTTCAAGGTTTCGATTTTCGATTTGTTTGGCAGTATTTGACTCTCGTTTATGATCTTTATCTCTTTCTCTTTGGGCTTTATCTGATTCTAATAATCGCGATAAAATATCTTTTTGTCTTTCAATGGTTTGTTGGGTGATGTTTTTGTTCACTATATCTCTTTCTGTTTGCTCCATTAGTTTTTGCAGCTCTTTTATTTTTTTTGAAGCTGCCCCAGATGATCCATCTGATAACTCATTTTGAGCCTCTTGTAACATTTGTCTTATTTGTTCTTGCTCAGCAGCCATTTTCATTAGTTTTTCACTCATTGATCCACCCGACTTTTCACCAGACCCTTGGCCTTGTTTTGGCCCTTGTTTAGCCAACTCTTTTTGTAGTTTTTCTAATTGTTTATTTAAGCCTTCTTGCATCTTTTTTAATGCCCCCGCACTTGGTTTACCAGACCCTCCTGGTTTTGAACAAGACCCATTGCCTTGTTGCTTCTGCATTTGTTGTTGCATTTGCTGAATAATTTCATCAAAAAGCAAGGCTAAATTATTCGCATTTGTCATTGCGCTTTGTTGTTTGGTAAGGGCTGTAGAAGTTCGTCTATTACTCAAGTGTAAAATAGATGCATCTAACATTTGATTTAAGGCATTTAATTCTTTGTTTACAATTGATTGTATTTCAGGCACTCTCTTAGATAATGCAAACAAGGAATCTTCAATATGTTTAGCATCGTCTTTTAGCTTATACTGCGCTTGAACCATAGAATTAAACCTTGGATCTTTCGTAGATGTTTTTTTAAATGCTTTCATTAGTTTTTCTTGCTCAAATGAAAGATAAACTAGGTTTTCCATCAGTTGACGCATATCGTCTAAGTTTTCTTCAGCAGCCTGATTTTGATTTTCTTGCATACTCATTTGCATTTGCTTAGATAATTCATCTAATTTTTTTGCAGCATTATCTTGATTCTGATTTGCTTTATTTGCGTTGTTTTTTTCTAGGTTATCCTGCGCGTTTTGTTGTTCTTCTTGAATTTGATCTGAAAGCGCATCCATTTCTTCAGGCATTTGATTAGGATATTCTAACGACTCATTGAGTTCTTTTAGTTTATCTAAATCTTCAGAAAGCTCATTCATTTGATTACTCAATTCTTTTTGTTGCTCTTTCTCGTCGCTTAACTCATTCTTTGAAAGCTCTTTTTGCTTTTCTTTCAACTGTTCTAATTTATCAATGCTAGATTGCATTTTTTCTTCAAATTCTATTTGTTTAAACAACTCTAATGTGCGGTCTAGTTCTTTTTCTAAATCTTCATTTGAGAGCTTAAACTCTTCTAAATCTTCATTAATTTGTTTGTTTTGATCAATTTTCTCGAGCATTTCTTTGATTTGATTCATCATGTCTTTCATTTGATCTGAAAGAAGTTTATCCATTAATTCTTGAATTTGTTCTTGTTTTTCTAACTGCTTTTGATTTTTATTATCCAAAGCATTTTGTTGACTTAACTGCTTTTTGTTTTCGTTGTTGAGCGATTTTAGTTTATTTTCTAACTGCTCATGCTTGTCAAGCAACTCATTGAGCGACGATTTATTTTGCCAATTATCATTTTTTTGATCTAAAATATCCTCCCAAAGTTTCTCTATCTCTTTTTTCATCTGATTGGCCTGCTGCTCACTTTGATTGAGTGTTTGCTTGGTTTTGTCTGCTAACTCTTCTTTTTTCTTATCCCAGTCTTCTTTTGAGGGTATTTTATATTGATTTAGGGTTGATTTAGTTGACTTATATCCATTTATTCTATCGTTGTCAGTTACTCTAAAGTAATATGATATTTTATCTGAAAACTCTAATTCTTCCTTAGAAAAATCAAATAAATACTTAAAATTCATGGCATTGTCAGTATTTACTTTTATGGACTGTTTTATTTCTCTTTTCACCTCCTCTTTACTAATGATTTTAGCTATAAATTCTAAATTCTTAAAGCCATAATCATCCGTAATAGAGCCGCTAAAATAAAGTTTTCTTTTGTGTAGAGAATCATTATAGGTCTCTACGTCAATATTCGGATATTGATCTTTGATGACTTGTATCTGATAATCAATAGAATCTTTGATTTGATTATCCTTGTTAAAGGTGATAATCTTATAATTATTATGGGTAAGAATTTGTTTTGAGAATAGAAATGTTTCTTCTTTTTTTTGCGCATCCTCTACTTTAGTATCAAAATCAAAAAATACATCACTTGTATTATTTGCTTTTAAATGCCATGTAATTTTTGACCCTTCTGGAATTGTAAAGCTTCCGGTATTTTTTATGACACTTTTTTTGATTTTTGTATGTTTTGGGGGGATAATAGATGCAGAAAAAGATTTTAGTAAAGGTTTTTTTAACACCTTTAAACGATTTGAAAACACATCGTATTTACCTTCATTAATTACAAAATCAATAGTATTTTGAACATTTGAAAAGGTATAAGAAAACTGATTTTTACTTTCTTTTTTAACTTTTTGTTTAAGGCCATTATAGTGAATAAAAAATTGCTGAGGTACTTGGGTTCCGTTTATTGAAAAAAGCAGCTTAAAATCGTTGTTTTGAATGGTTTTTAGGTTTTTATTCTCTAAAGTAATAGTAAAAGGAAATTCTCTTTGATATTCTTTACTGTGGTGGATGATTTTTTCTGACCCTCTGGTTAGTATAGAAGGTTTAAAATAAAAAATACATACGGTTAGAAAAAGTAACCCAGAAAGTAAAAATAAAAAGGGTTTATTTTTATTGTAATCAACGGCCGATACAAAAGAAATGGCTTTTAAATTATCCGCTTTTTGATCAATTGCGGCCAATAGTAAATCATCTTTAATAGTAGAGCTGTGTTCTAACTCTAAAAAATTAATCAGCCTATCTTTTATTTCACTAAAGTGATTAGATATTATTTGTGCCGCTTCTTTTTTTGTTAATGTTTTACTATAATTTAAAAGCTTAGAAATTGGTATTAAAATATAAAAACATAAAATAATACCTGATGTTACTAAAAAAGAATAAAAAAGAAATGTTCGAACACCTACCGATAAATAATTAAAATAACTCAGATTAACGATAAACAAAAAACAAGCTACAATACTAGCTGTACTTAACAATAATCCTTTTAAAAGCTTATCGTAATAGTACTTTTTAATAAATGTGTCTAATTTATCATATATAACCTTAGTACCAGAATTCATCCAGAACACTAAAATACAACAAAATTAAAGAAACTAGATTAGCTTATACCATAAGAGTTCTTTTCAAAACCTCAATACGCTTAATTGACTATTAATCTTTCTTTATACTGATTTTGGGTAATTGAAATAAAATACAATCCCTTTGGTAAAGTAGATATATCAATATTTTTTGTTTTAGAATCAATCAATACTTGTTGTACTTTCTTACCCAATACATCCTCAATAATTAAGCTTTGATTAAATGTATTTTCTGTGAAATCTACTGTCAACATTCCTATATTATTGGGGTTAGGATAAAAATTAAACACTGACGTATAATGTTCATTAATTGAAACAGGAGGCGGAATGTTATCGATAAGAAGGGGATTAGAAAATGTTGAACATCCCTCTGAATTAATGACTTCTAAAAGATATGTTCCGGTATCTATCACCAATAATGAAGAAGTATTTTCACCAACCATAACAGTGTTGTTTTTATACCATTGATACGAAAGATTTGGATCATTGTTAACATATAATACCAAGCCACTATCTAAAGAAATAGAAGGCTGAGGAAAGTTTGGATTGCTATTGGTTTGATATGTAAATACAGATGAAAAACCAGAGCAACCATTCTGATTGGTCACTAAAACGGAATAGTCTGCTTGATCTATAACTTCAATTGTCGGTTGATCTATAACAGTGGTTAGTAAATTTGTATCATTATACCATTGATAACCATCATACAAAGTATCTAAAGATAAAATCGTAGTATCTCCTTCACAAGGACTAGCATTAGAAGATACAATAGTACCTGGATTCGGGTTTTCATATACCATTACAACCTGTGAATCAGATACAACCTGACTGATAGATTTAGTAACCGTAAAAGTTGCTTCTAATAAGTTATTGGTTGATTCAAAAGAAGGCAATAAAACAGAATACGTTCCCTCGCCATTAATAATTATAGATAGTGTACCCAATGAATCATCCGGATTTAAAACACCATCTCCTTCCCAAAACTGTGCAGTAAAAACTGAGTCGTCTAAAGGAATTTCTAAGTTTGCCCAAGTGGGATTTAGAGTTGTATTTTGTTTAGGTACTTCTGTTTGTAAGCCATTAGATGAAATGAAAATATAGTAATCTGGATTAGCAGCAAAAATACCATTACAAAATTGATCTTCAGATACTTCTCCACACCATATCTCACTTGTTATTGTTGAAATTGAGATATCATCAATCACATATTTGTAGATGTTTGTTTCTAATGAAACAGTATACGCACCTGGACTATAGGTTTGCGTAGGTGGAATTTCTGAAAAACTATTAAATCCATTACCAAAATCCCAGCTATAATCAATCAAATCAGACCCATTGGATGGAATATTTGGCATAAGATCAACCTCTAGAGATCCGCATCCAAAATCTGCAGAAGCAGAGAATGCATTATTAGAAGACGCAGAAGGAAATATTGTAAAATCATATACAAAACTTTCTGTGACAATTTGTTCACCCGCTATACCAGCATCCACTGTAATACGTGCTGTAACTACTGCTTGATATGCCCCTGGTACGATTGGTGTTCCACAAATTTTAGCACAAATCCTTTCTGTTAGTGGTGGATTTGAATTCGGAAAAAACACAGTAGATGAATTTCCGTTATGGTCAAAAACATCCCAGGTTAAACCGGCGGGTAATCCAGAAACACCCAAAACTTCTAACTTTTTAAAATCTACATTAAAGCCTTGCGCTTCAAAGGTTTCAGGTAAATAAAATGTAAAACTAGCCTCGTAAGGCGTGTTTACAGTATCACTTGGTAAAAAATCTGGGCAAGAGGTTGGATATTTAGGGGTTGCATCACAAGTCAGATCTATATTACATACCGTACATTGTGCAGAAATAAAAAGGTATAAAAACTGAAGTATTGAAGCTAAAAATAGTTTTTTCATAACTCATGGTTTGCACCAAATATACATGAATATATAATGAGTTACAAAAAAGAATTACAACTCTTCTAGTTCTTCAAAAGCACTAAATTCATCAAAAGGATTGAGCTTTTTTCCGTTTATTCTAAATATTTTTCCGTCTTTGTAAAGCAATTCTCGTTCTTTTTCGCCTAAGCTATTATAACGAATCCATTTGCCTTGTTTTAAACCAGATATATACTTTCCTTCTTCTTTCTTTTTTCCATTTTCTTGAAAATAATAAGTGTGTTTTTCAATTGGCATATCATCTACATAAGATCCTTTATACACAAGTATTGAATCTTGATCAGAAATAAAATAATGTTTCCATTCTCCTGTTTTTGTACCAGCAGAATACATTCCAATTTCTTTATAATTTCCAATAGTATAGATCCACTTGCCTTCTTTTTGTCCATCAATATATTCTCCTTGAGTAATTATATTTCCTAAGGAATCATATTCATAAGAGTATCCATCTTCTTTGCCATTTAAATAGTGTTCTTCCCTTTTTAATTGTTTGTTTTCATGATACCAAAACCAATCTGCTTTTGGTCTTTGTTTTTT
>JAHDCS010000048.1 GCA_020629755.1 Flavobacteriales bacterium
GCTTAACCACTACAGGTCAATTGTATTTGAATAGTGTTGCTAATGTTGGCTCTGCAAGAGTAAGAAATTTAACTACTGCCGGATACGTTAAAAACAATGCTTCTGGCGACTTATCAACTTCAGCAAGTATCCCTTGGGCAGATTTAACAGGAGTGCCAGCCACGGCAACCACAGACAATAATGGTATTTATAGTGCTAATGGCACGGTGCCAAATGGACGTACGGTTGCTTTAACAGGTAGTTTAAACTTTGATGCCAATACGCTGTATTTAGATGGGGCAGGAAATGAAGTTGGAATAGGTACTTCAGCGCCTTCACATAAATTACATGCCATTGCCAATACAGATGCAGATGGTTTTTTATTTCAAGGGCATAACAATACAACTGCTGAAAAAGACATTTTTACGATAACAGACCCTGATGCTGCAGGTTCAGGACAAGATAATAGCTCAGTACTAAAAGTTCAAAAAACCGGCACAATAGACCCTGCTGCAGACGGGTTGAGTTTAATAGAGTTAGTAAATTCTGGAACAACATCACCAGGTGCCGGGAGAGATATACATTGGATTACAGGGCGCAATGCTGATAATGGAGCACCTAAATGGGGTGTAGACATGAAGACCAATGAAATATGGTCTACAGGAGGTATTTTATTAGGGGCTACTGGAGCAGCTGCAGGTACATACAGTGGCGGGCAGTTTATAGTAGAGTCAGATGGAGATGTGGGTATCGGAACCACTACTCCTTCAAATGATTTACATATAAAGAGTAATTCTAGTGCAATTTTAAGAATTGAAGCAGATGCCGATAATGTTACTGAGTCAGATCATCCACAGATTATATTAAGTCAAGACGGAGGTAGTGTTTCTTCTACAATAGGCTTTACAGGTAGCTCAAATAGTTTACGGATTTCTAATAATTTTAATAATGCAGGCGCTGATATTGATTTTCAGACTTCTGGCGCAACAAGAATGACCATTGAAGGTGGAGGCAATATAGGCATTGGCACAGCAAGCCCATCTTACAAATTACATGTAAACGGTAAAATTAAATCAAATGGGGTAACTGAACTTTCTGATCAGCGCTATAAAAAAGAGATTGTAACACTAAACAATGCCTTATCTAAAGTTAAAAAGTTAAGAGGGGTGAACTATAAATGGCGAACAGAAGAGTATCCTAATATGTTAAAAGACGAGTCACTTCAAATAGGTTTAATTGCGCAAGAAGTAGAAAAAATAGTACCAGAAGCAGTACAAACCGATGAAACAGGATATAAATCAGTTGAGTATTCTCACATGGTAGGTCTTTTAATTGAAGCCATAAAAGACTTAGAAAAAGATGTGAATACTCAAAAACGAGAAAATGTAGAGCTTAAAAAAATGCTTCTAAACCTCAAGTCTGAGCTTAAAAATAAATAAGTCATGAAAAAGCTCTTTTGTATTCTTGTTTCATTTTTTCTGCTTATAGAAATCAGCGCACAATATAATTTTAATTGGGCCAAAGACTTTCAAAACAATACAGATGAACAAGTAATTAGAGATATTGCTTTAGATGGTTCAGATAATTCATATTCTGTGGGGTTTTTTAAAGGCACTATAGATTTTGATCCTGGAGCAGGCACTGCTAATTTAACCTCTACAGGATCTACTTATGACATGTTTATCTTAAAACTCGATGCAAACGGTAATTATGTTTGGGCCAAGCAAATAGGCTCAGCAACAGGCGCTATAGACACAACATTCATTTTAAGGGTAAAAGTTTTAAGTACTGAACTATACGTTACAGGATCTTTTACAGGAACTATTGATTTTGATCCCGGTGCAGGAGTTGTTAATTTGACTTCAGTTGGTGAAGATGGCTTTGTTTTGAAATTAAATACGGCTGGGGCTTTTGGAGGGTGGGTTAGCCACCTAGAAGTTGGAGCCTCAAATTCTATTAGAGTATATGATTTAGAAGTTTTATCTGGAGGAATTTATGTGTGTGGATCTTTTAATGGCGGAATTAAATATATTGATGCTTCAGGAGGTATGCCTGTGTCGGTTACGGTGCCTTCTGCTGGACACGACGATTCTTTTGTTTTTGTATTACATCGTTCAACGGGTTATGGGATTAATTTTATTCACAATGCATCTGGTGCAGACGGCAATGAAGCGGCTTTAAATTTAGAGATCTCTAGTGCTGCTAATGAGCTAATTATTTTAGGCAGAATGCTGTTAGTTGGATTTTCAGGAACTGTTGATTTTGATCCTGGTGCTGGTACTAGTACATTAACTTATGGAGGAGCAGAACACTTTATTCAAAAACTTACATTAGCAGGCACATTGGTAGATGTTGAAAAATTTGACATTACAGAAACGGCTTTACCTTCTTCTGCATATATAAATCAAGATTTTATGGTTATTGACAATATAGGAGATATTTATATAGCTGGGAGTTCAACATTAACTATAGATGTGGACCCCGATCCGGTAAATACATATAATGTTGTAGGAGGTATTATACTGATAAAGCTAAAAAATGATTTAACTTTTGATTGGGCTTTTGGAACGGGCACATATAGCGCAACTAGGTGTTATGGGTTATCAATAAATAATCCAGGAGATTCGCTTTATATGGTTGGGGTAGTTGGCGAGGTAACTGTGGTTGATGTTGATCCATCTGCTGCAGTCTATAATGTGGATCGAATAACAGTGCCAGCTGTAGCCGCTGATGGATTAATTTTATCTTATGATACATCAGGTGCTTTTTTATCAGCTCTAGAATATGGGCAGTATATACACCACCATGATATAGAAGTGACATCGAATAATCATTTAATTTGTGGGGGATATTTGTATCCTGGAACCTACGATTTTGACCCTGGTGCAGCTACACTAAACTTAACGGGTCCAGTAGCACCTCTTCATGGCTTTTATCTCACTAGTTTAGAAGTTACGTCTTGCGGCGGTGATCCGACAGGCACGGTGACCTGGACGGGGAGTACAAGTGATGATTGGCATGAGTGTGTTAACTGGAGCCCTAAAGTGATACCTACCCTAGATTCAGAGGTAAGTGTGCCTAATACCACCAATAAGCCCAAAATATATAACCCCAATATTGGCGATTGTTTTGAGATAGAGATCGATTCAGATAATGGAGGGCACTTATATATTGAAGATGGGGCAGAGCTTAAAATTCATAAGCCATAAATGATGTAAACCCGAACTTAGCTCTAGAACGGCTATAGTGATTTAGCTATAAAATCCCCCCACAGAAGAAAAAATTATTTTTTAAAAAACAACATCAGGTCATTTAATGCAAAACTGTTAATAACACGTTGTTTTATAAGCCCAGCTTTTTGAGCAGAATATACGCCGTATTGCATATCAGAAAGAGAATCTTTATGGTGCGCATCAGAATTAATAGAAAAATAGGCCCCTTTATCCATGGCTTTAAATATGTAAGACCAGTCTATATCTAAGCGGTTCGGATTGGCATTAATTTCAATAGCTACTTTATTGCTTATACAGGCGTCAGTAATTTTTTCATAATCGAGCTCGTAACTTTTTCTTCTAAGCAATAATCGGCCTGAAAGATGCCCAAGAATAGAGGTATTCGGGTGCTCTATAGCTTTAATTAGGCGCTGGGTAGCCTTTTCTTTGCTCATGTTAAACCCATTATGAATAGACGCTACCACATAATCTAATCTATCGAGCACATCACTAGGGTAATCTAAAGAGCCGTCGCCTAAAATATCTGATTCTGTGCCTTTTAACACCTGAAAATCAGTGTAGCCAGTATTGAGCTGATCGATCTCTATGATTTGTTTTTCTAAGCGTGCGATTGACAAACCATTCGCATATACCGCTGTTTTAGAGTGGTCGGCAATGCCAAAATAGTGTAAACCTAAGGCCTTAGAGGCATCGGCCATGTCTTTTAAAGTATGTTGGCCATCACTATAGGTCGAATGATTATGAAGAGCGCCTTTAAGATCACTGAAGGACACAACTTGTTCAGGCGAATACTTCTTACCCCACTTAAACTCGTCTTTTCCATTTCGCATGGGCAGTATAATGTAGGGCATTTTATTTTTCTTATAGAGGTCTTCAGACGACACCCATTCTTTTTTTGGGGGGATATGATCTAGCATTTTTACATGCGCTTGAGAAGATGAACGCATGAATTTTTCATATGAAAAATCAGCTTTTTCAACTAAATAAACAGTTGTTTTAACAGCTAATACATGTGTGTGCACATAGTCTTCTACTAAGGATTTAATCTGCGTAGATGAGGTGATAAATTCTATATGGTCTATAATGTTATTTTGCATCGCCATTTGCCCTACGATGCAAAATAGATTAGGGTCTATGTCTTGTAAGATATCATGTTGTAACTGATTGGTTATTTGAAGTGCTGAAGCCAGCAGAATTTTACCTTCGTTTTGTTTAGAAAATAAAATAGACGCTTTTATGGCGTCTTGGGTTTTTGCCCCGAATCCAGAGATGGCAGCTAATTTATTTTCTTCACAGAGGGTTAACAGAGCATCGGTAGTAGTGATGTTGTGCTCTTTCCATAAGACCTTTAATTTAGATGGTCCCATGTTTTTGATGCTGAGCATTTCAAGAACAGAGCTTGGTGTTATCGATAAATAGGTTTCAAGGTCAATAAAAAAGCCGTCTTTAAGTGCGCGGTGTATTTTTTGCGCTAAACCCTTGCCTATTTTAGGAAAACGCAAAATGTCATCTTCGCTCATTTCAATCAGAGGTTGTGTAAAACGACTAACTTGAAAAGAAGCATTGTAATAAGCCTTTGCTCTAAAGGGGTCTTCTCTATGAAGTTCTTTAAGTTGCCCTATTAACTTAAGTTGAGAAGCAATGTCTTTATTGGTCATGCTTATTTATAGGTAACAGCTACGGGTAATTTGTATCCTTTAACAGAGCCGTCTAAATTAAACAGCTGCGCATATATAATATATAAGCCAGAAGGGATTCTCGAACTCTTATTATCAGACAATCCATCCCATGTAAAAAAACCTTCTGTACCCAATAGCTGATTGTTTACAAGATTACGTACCTCTCTGCCTTTGATGTCAAATATTTGAATATTAGCAACATAGCCTTGTTGGTTTAAGGTGTAGTCTAAAATTAATTGATCATCAAGCCCATCGCCATCAGGCGAAAATACAGAAAGGTTTAACGCAAATGGTCCTGTTGCGCTATTTTGCCCATCAAGAGCCTGAGAGTTTTTATAACCGGGTGTAGCAAAGCCTTCTACTTCTGAGGCTGAATGCCAATTCTCTAAGTCTTGGGTGGGGGCGTCAAAAAAGATGCGCTCCAGTGATACGCCATTAAAGTCATTTAGTAATGCAAAATGCATCTCTTCTGTGTAATCAAGACGGTCTAACACGTCATTTGAAGGATTTAAGAGCAACACGCTGCCTTCAGAAGTAGCATAAGAAGGCATGTCGTTAATCTCCCAAAGATTTTGTGTAAGGGCATTGGGGTATTGTTCTAAAGTAATTAGGTTATTGGTCGATATGGCAATGTAGTTTTTAGCTAGTAAAGTAAGTGTTCCAGAGTTGCTAATAATTTCTTGATTGGCAATTAAATCGTTTTCAATATTTGCGAGTTTTAAACTTCCTACATCAATGTTTTTATCTGAGCGGTTATAGAGCTCAACAAAATCAATCCCTCCATTTCTTGGGTTAAAAAGAATTTCATTGATAATAATATCGCCTGTACTGGCCTGATCAGGAATAGCAATCGGAATATCATTTAAGTTTAATGGCAATGAAGCACAGTCTAAGAATCCCTCCAAAGAAAGAAAATAAACCTCTCCAAGAATAATAGAGTCTTCTAGATAAACATCAATAGTTTGGGGGGATGTTAAGATAGAATCAATGACAATTGATTGAGCGCTATTTTCAAGACTGCTGTTGCCGCCTTGGTAGCTGATAATATCACTAAAGCTAAGTCTAAGGTGCGCTGCATTGATGACCTGTGTTTGGTACAGATTGGTAAGAGGTGGGGTGTACAGAATGTCATTCACTGAGTTTATCTCAGTAGGTGTGCCTCCTTGCCCGTTGACACTTGAGGTCCAGGCGGTAGCCGATCGGCAGGCTAAATTTGGATTAATCAGTTCTAAACTCCAGCCACCGTCTTTTTTGGTTGAGTTGATATGCCAGTCGTCTTTGTATACTAAAATATCGATGATAGCTCCGGCTTCATTTAATAGCGTTAAGCTGTCTTGTGAATTGGCAAGCGTAGAAAATCCGTCAATGCCTACTACAGTCCCAGTCAAATTAAAATTAGACACATCATCTAAGTCTGTTAAAATAATGTGGTGTTCTGGGGGGATGATCACCGTTGGAATGGGTTTGGTCGTATTGGTGTTTACCAAAGAAAAGCTACTCAAGACAAGGGTGTCGGTAGTTGTGTTTTTGATTTCTAGGTATTCTACTTCTGGTAGGCCAGCAGAAGGCGAAGGGTCAGCCATTACTTCTGTGAAACGAAGGTCACCGAAAGTGGTGCTTCCGGTTGATACAGTGCCAGGGTTACCCGTGATAGAAATATTATCGATGTAAAATTTATCAGACCTTGTAGAGGTGTAGGTACATAAAAAACCAAAAAAGTCAGAAGTGCCTGTGCCAAGATCAAGGATTGTGCCCATAGAAATAAAATTGGTTGAAGGCAGTTTGGCGGCTTGTATTTCCCAATTTCCGTTTTGGTCACGGGTCGATTTTATTCTTAAATTAACCTCAGAAGTATCTGTGAAATCATCGGTGCCGTCAATGATTTTTGATTCTATGCCATTGATTGTTTTATAAAGGCTTACTTCATCTAAGGTATTGCCTATTCTTACAAAATAACCATTATTCACAGCTTCTAGGTTTGAGGTATCGCTAGAGAGATAAATGTCAAGATAGTTAGACGCAGAGGGGTTAAACTCTAAACGCACATCAAAGAGCCATACAGCCTGATCCATAGCCTGAGAGCTAGTCGATAGATAACTTTGATCAGACACTGCTGGGGCGTTTAAGTGCAGTTCGCTATTTAAGACTTCAAACACAATGGTTTCGCCTTGCCAACTAGGGTTGTTGGTGAAGTTTCCGTCAGAAAAATCATCGGTAAACTGAGCAGAAACTGTGCTGCAGAGCCAAAAGATGAAGCCGCAAAGATTAAATGCTTTCACTGTACTGTGTTTTATAATAGTCTTGGTATTGGCCAGAGGTTACGCTTTTAAGCCACTCTGTATTCTTTAGATACCAGTCAATGGTTTTTTCTAATCCGGTTTCAAAAACAAGCGAAGGCGTCCATCCGAGTTCTTCTGCTACTTTAGAGGCGTCAATTGCATAACGCATATCATGGCCTGCTCTGTCTTTTACAAAAGTGATGAGCTTTTCAGAGCTGCCTTTTTCACGCCCTAATTTTTGATCCATTAAGGTGCATAGCGTTTTTACTAGATCAATATTTTGGTATTCATTGTGCCCACCAATATTATAGGTTTTGCCATTTTCTGAGTTGTGAAAAATAAGATCAATAGCTTTGGCATGGTCTTCTACATAGAGCCAGTCTCTAATGTTTTTACCCTCCCCATATATAGGTAGGGGTTTGTTGTTTTTGATATTATGAATGCAGAGCGGTATGAGTTTTTCAGGAAACTGATTGGGGCCATAGTTGTTTGAACAATTTGAAATTACAAAAGGCAATTTGTAGGTGTTTCCGTAGGCTCTCACTAAATGATCAGACGCTGCTTTTGAAGACGAATAAGGACTTTTCGGATCATAAGGGGTGGCTTCTGTAAAAAAACCAGTGTCGCCTAAAGAGCCATACACTTCATCAGTAGACACATGATAAAACCGTTTGCCGCTATACGCATCCCCCCAAATTTTTCTAGACGATTGCAAAAGATTGGCGGTGCCCATTACATTGGTTTTTATAAAACTTAGCGGGTCAGTGATTGATCGGTCAACATGCGATTCTGCTGCTAGATGAATAACACCATCAAACTGGTGCTTGACAAAAAGGTGCTCTGTTTTTCTTTCATCAGTAATGTCGACATGTTCGAAGACATAGTTGGTATTTTTTTCTATGTCTTTGAGGTTTTCAAGGTTTCCGGCGTAGGTGAGTGCATCTATATTCACTATCTGGTAGTCAGGGTATTTGTTCACAAAAAGGCGAACCACATGCGACCCTATAAATCCGGCTCCTCCGGTGATGGCAATTTTTTTCATCAGGCCACAAAGATAGTGATTCGAACTAGAATTAGAATGAAATAAATTCATGATCTTTGTTCTATGAAACTGGCAGTAGTTGGTGTAACAGGATTGGTAGGACAGACTATTTTAAAGCTGTTAGAAGAATTAGATGTGGCCTGCGATCAGATTATTCCGATTGCCTCTGAACGCTCTGAAGGAAAATCCATATCCCTCCGAAACAAAACCTACACAGTTTGTACTATTGAAGAAGGCTTAAAGCAAAACCCGCAGGTAGCTATTTTTTCTGCAGGTAGCCAGGTGTCAAAACAATGGGCTCAAGCCTTTACTGAGCAAGGCTGTTATGTGATTGATAACTCTTCGGCCTTTCGCATGCGTGCTGATGTACCGCTTGTAGTTCCAGAAATTAATATCGCTGAAATAAGCAAAGAGACCAGGCTGATTGCCAATCCGAACTGCTCGACCATACAAATGGTTGTTGCTTTACACAAAATCTATACAAGGTATGGCATTAAAAGAATTGTGATAAGTACGTATCAGTCGGTAAGCGGAACGGGTAAAGCCGCCATTGATCAATTAATGAACGAACGCAAGGGGCAAAAAGAACTTAAGGTATATCCGCACCCTATTGATTTGAACTGCTTGCCGCATGGGGGCGACTTTCTTGAGAATGGGAATACTACTGAAGAAGAAAAACTGATGTTTGAAACGCAAAAAATATGGGGGGATGATCAGATTGGGGTTTCTGCAACAGTTGTAAGAGTACCTGTGATTGGTGGACATAGCGAGTCCGTGAATATTCAGCTTAAACAAAAGGCTACACTTGCGCAGGTAGTACAAGTTGTACAAGATACACCAGGAGTTACTTTAGTAGATGAACCAGAGCGCAATAGATATCCGATGCCTATCCATGCACAACATAAAGATGATGTTTTTGTTGGGAGGATTAGAAAAGACACTTCTATTGAAAATGCTTTTAACCTTTGGATTGTAGCTGATAATCTCAGAAAAGGGGCTGCCACTAATGCATTGCAAATTGCTTTGCATATTGAAAAAACCATTTTAACCTAAAAAAAAGAGGTTTAGCGTACTACAATTAGCCATTTGCCAATAATTCTAACATCTTAAAAAATATTATATATATATTCGCTGCAAGAATTATTGACATGAGAGGATTTATTTTTCTTTTACTTTTAGGATGGATGGCAGGATGTACATGGTACTACACCTGTGTGCTTAGACATGATTGTGGGTGCCAAACAGAAAAAGTCGCTTTCAATGCGCCTAGTTTTTCAGTGTCTGATGGTGATTTCTCAGCAGAGAGTACTGATAATTTTACGTTTAATATGAACACTGATAAAGAAACCATTCCGCCTGCTACAGATGCAATGTTTGGTAAATTGGCTTCTTATTTATCTTCGGGCTTAAGAAACACCAATGTTATTGGCTTGTATAGGTCAGATGAAAACGGTGGTGAAGCTTTAGGTTTAAAAAGAGCTGAAAAGATTAAAGGACTTTTAGTGTCAAAGGGAGCTAATGGAGATTTTATAACTACTTCAGCAAAACAAGAAGATGTGCCTGCAAATGACGATTTAGTGTATGGCGCCATCGATTTTGGATTCTCTCAAAATGAAGTTAAAGCAAAAGAGCTATTAGTTTCAGGAACGTCTGTTCATTTTATCACTGGGTCAAATGACCTTGAAATGACGCCAGAGATTAAGACCTATATGCGTAATTTAGAAGAGTACTTTACGACAGGCGATCATTCTGAAAAAATCCACTTAGTTGGACATACCGATAATGTGGGCGATAGAAATGCAAATATTACGCTTTCAAAGCAGCGCGCTGAAGATGTTAAAGCAAAGCTTGTGTCGCATGGTGTTAAAGCAGAGATTATCTCTACAGATGGTAAAGGGCCTGATGTGCCTGTAGCATCTAATGACACAGAAGACGGAAAAGCACAAAACAGACGCGTAGACATAAAAATAACCGAATAAATAAAACAGATACTTACAATTTTAAACCCAATACAATGAATTTCTCAGAAAGATTTACAGAAGACGCCGTATTTATTTTAATTGCAATGATTGTAGCCGCCATTTTAGGTTGGTTGTTAAACTGGTGGGGCTCTAAATCAAGAATTGCTTCTTTAGAAGATAAGTTAGCCTCTTTAAATAGAGAGCATGCCAATTGCTCGTCAAAACTTTCTGATACCGAACGCAAGTTAAAAGAATGTGAAGCAAGAAAGTCTAGACCAGCTGCAGTAGCTACACCGGTTGTAAGTGCTTCACCAAAAGTTAACTTTGATGCTGATGCTGCCAAAGCGGTATTTGGTAAAAAAATAAAATTAGACGACCTTAAAATTGTAGAAGGCATTGGCCCTAAAATTGAAGGTATTTTTAATGCCGACGGTATTAAAACGTGGAGACAATTGGCAGATGCAGCTCCGTCAAAATTAAAAAGTTTATTAGATGCAGCTGGTCCAAGATACCAAATGCACGATCCAACTACTTGGCCTAAACAAGCTGAAATGGCTTTTGATGGCAAGTGGAAAGAATTGCTCGCTTACCAAGACAGATTGGATGGCGGAAAAGAATAAGTATTATGTGTTTTTTTAGTTGAAAAGAGCTCTCTAGTTTTCTAGAGGGCTCTTTTTGCTATTTAGCTATCGTAAGCTCTAAATCTTATTTAGGCTTTTTATAACTTCGCAAGATGTCTAGAGTAGATCTTTCAAAATTTAATAACACTTGGTACATGCCTGGCAGTGCTCTTAAAAGAATATTGTGGTATGTGGTCAGTGCTTGTGTGTTTAGGTCTTATATGCTTCCGTTTTCTGGTTTAAAAAGACACATTTTAAATATTTTTGGTGCCAAAATTGCAAAAGGTGTAGTGATCAAGCCTGGCGTAAATATTAAATACCCTTGGTATTTAGAAATAGGTGAAAACACCTGGATCGGTGAAGGCGCATGGATCGATAATTTAGATCATGTGCGTATAGGGGCAAATTGTTGCATTTCACAAGGGGTTATGTTGTTGTGTGGTAATCATAATTACGCAAAGCGCAGCTTTGATTTAATGATTAAGCCCATTGTGTTAGAAGAAGGGGTTTGGTTGGGCGCGCAGTCTAGGGTAGCGCCAGGTGTAGTTTGTGGGTCACATGCTGTTCTTAGTTATGGTTCTATCGCTTATCAGAACTTAGAGGCGTATACAATTTATGCAGGCCATCCTGCTCAAAAAGTTAAAAAACGTCAGATTGAAGAATGATGTAAAAATATCAGTTGTGACGGTCTGTTTTAATAGTGAAAACACCATTGAAGATACAGTTTTATCGGTGCAATCACAGCGGTATTCCAATATCGAATACATTGTTATTGATGGCAAGTCTTCTGATGCCACCTTGTCTATACTTGAAAAGTATAAGTCTTGTATAGATCTTTTAATTTCAGAACCCGATAATGGCTTATACGATGCCATTAATAAAGGCATTAAAAAAGCCAGTGGTCATGTGGTGGGTATTCTAAACTCAGACGATGTGTTTTCTGACCCCCATGTACTTGAAAAAGTGGCTCAAGCTTTTCAACAAGAAGTTGATGTGGTGTATGGCAATTTAGAATACAAAGATCAAAATTTAAAAAAAACCATTCGAGTATGGCAATCAAAACCTTATGAGCAAGGCCTTTTTTTGGAGGGATGGATGCCAGCACACCCCACCTTTTATGCCAAAACACATTTGTTTGATCGCTTAGGATATTACAATACAGAGTTTAAAATATCGGCTGATTATGAGCTGATGCTTCGGTTTTTACATAAACATAAATTGACCTCTAAATTTATTGATCATACTCTTGTGTCTATGCGCACTGGTGGGGTAAGCAATAGTTCTTTAAAAAATAGGTATTTAGCCAATCAAGAAGACCGAAAAGCCTGGGCGTTAAATGGCATAAAGCCAAATAAAATGACCTTGATAAAAAAACCATTGAGTAAGCTCAAGCAGTTTTTTACATAGAGCTAAATTGTGATAAAATGGCAGAAAAGATTTTTATATATAAAGATTTGTGTCGTTTTATCACAATTTAGCTCTAGCGTACAGATAGCTTTTTTTTAGTTTATAATTTGTAGATATGGATGTTTTTAAGTCTTCCGATTTCATTTTGTGTATAGGTCTTAAGGTAAGCTCTTTCTTTATAAATCGTTGTATCATTTATAATGAGGTATTTGGCCCCTAATGCGATGTATTTTTTTAGCTTTTCTTCTTTTTTATATTTGTCGTAATTGGCGTGAGGTTCTGAGATGAAAAAATGGTCGCTAAAGCCATGCCTATTCATTCTGTATAAGGAGCTGTTAAAGCTCATGTCAGGCATTGAGACAACAATGTCTTTGTCAGATGAGATTCCTAAGTTCTTTAAGTATTGCTCTAGTTCGATAAGGGCATCAAATGTTTTTTTGTCGTTATAATGATACCAGTCGTAAAAGGACAATTGCCTCTGGGGAGCTAAAAATTTTAATGTTTGAACCCATGACTGGTTAGTATTGTATTTCATTCGATTTATCACACTTGTTTTAAAGGCACAGTATATAAATAAAAGCAAGTAACCACTTTTTAGTATGTTTGTTTTTCGTGTACTCAAACTAGAGTTTTTAATGCCTAATAATAAGTAGTACAACACTAAAGGGACGATAACTAAAAGATTAATGAGATAATAATCATGGCCTAAAAAGACTCTAAAAAATAAAATGACGTATAACAATATACCTCCGCTTAGGGTGAGTAAATAGAGCTTTTTAAGCTTATGGATTTGTTTAGAAAAAATTATTACTAAATAAATACCTCCTAAGAGTAAAAGGAAAGGCATGGGCATCCAGTCTATAAGGTGCTCTGTAAATAGTTTGTCTAAAATTAAAAGGCGGTCTTCTTTTGAAGCATCCCAAACAGGAAGTATCCCCTGAAGAAATACATTAGAGAGGTTTTCAGAGTTATAAGCATACACATAAGATTGCCAGGCTAGTATTGAAAATACTAGCCCTAAAGTGCATAAGCCCAAATAGGTGAAATACTTTATTTTCTTTGAAAAATAGAGATATAAGACAAGCGGAAAAAAGGCTAAAAAGCTAAAAAGTGCCGTGATTTTTAATAATCCCGCAATGGTATACAGAGAAAAGGCGATAAGTAAATAGCTAAGTTTTTGTGTTTGCCAATACTTTGTGATAAAACACAATGCTATTAGCGCCAAACTAAAGCTAGGCACGTTGGTTAAAAAATTATTAGAGTAAAAAACAAGTATTGGTGAAAGGTAAACACTTAGCGACAAAAAAACACTCCAGAATAGATCTTTAGACGCATTCCAAAATATTAAGAACAGAGCCATCATCCCCCCAAAAAAAATTAAGAATTGCCCTATTCTGTAAATAAAGTGGCTTTTGCCAAAGCCCTTCCAGAGTTGAGCATACACATAGTATAATAAAGGAAAATCACTGATTGTTTTGCCGCTGGCTTTTTCGCCAAGCCAGTGCATTTTTGGCTCTAAAAAAGGACGGTCTTCACTGTAATAATGGTGGGTCATTGAGGCGCAATCTGACTGCCGCCATTGGTGAATAGAATACGGGCCAAGAGACATAGAAAGGTGTTGCCCATACATCCATGATAAGATTAAGAATACAAGTATAAAAACAAGAAGAGGGTAAAACCTATTTATTCTCAAGGGTTATACCATTAGTTTAAAATAGTATTGTGTGTTTCTTTTAGAATTTTTTCAGCCCCAGCTTTGTCTTTGCTCTCGGCATAGGTGCGCAATACAGGCTCGGTGCCCGAAGGTCTAATCATTACCCACTCATTCTCGTTAAAGTAGTATTTAAAGCCATCTGTTGTCTCTTTATGCTCTACTTTATAGGAACCAAAGGCAGAAAATGCATCATTGGCACATTTTTGTACAATTGCAATTTTTTGGTCTTCAGGAAGTTTAAGATCGATTCTTTGAAAGGCAAAGCTGCCTACTTCTTCATAGACTTCAGCAATTAGATCATGCAATGATTTACCACTTTTGGCCATAAACTCAATTAAAGTAAGTCCAATCCAGATGCCATCCCGCTCCGGAATGTGCCCTTTTATGGCAATACCACCTGATTCTTCACCCCCCACAAGCACATCTTCTTCAATCATAATGCCGCAGATGTATTTAAAACCTATTTTAACAATATCTAATGGGATGTCGTGTTTTTTACAGTAGGTTTTAATTTTATTGGTAGAGGAGAATCCGGTACACACCTTGCCCGTTAATCCTTTATATTTCCTTAGGTAATGGATCAAGAGTAAAAGAATGTGGTGTGAGTCTACAAAATTGCCCTCACCATCCATAAGCCCAATACGGTCTGCATCGCCATCGGTAATTAAGGCGATATCAATAGAGCCGTTCTTTTTAATGAAGTCTGAAAAATCGGCTAAATTTTTCATAATAGGCTCGGGCGCAATGCCATCAAAGGTGGGATTGTAGTGGCAATGATAAAAAACAGCCTCGGGCAAAAGACGCTTCATGGCGTTTTGCCCAGATCCGAACATGGCATTGTAGGCAATGGTGAAACCAGCGTTTTTAATGGCTTCAATATCAAAGTTTTTCTCTACATGCAGGCAGTATAGTCCTTCAAGATCAATGTATTCAAGTGCTCCATCTTGCTGAAGACGATCAAGGCTAGATCCGTTTAAATCAGTGGTGTTTTGATCTGGTATCATGGCTTCAATCGCATCTACATCTTTAACAAGCAAAGGGCCGCCGTAATTTCCTTTTAGTTTATATCCATTATAATCAGGAGGATTATGACTGGCTGTAATGATCACGCCTAAAGCAGTATTTAATTTATGAGCGGCATAAGAAATCATAGGGGTTGTTACAAATCCGTCAGCCATATACACCTTAATGCCATGCTCCGCAAATACTTTAGTGGCACTCTCTACAAATAAAGCGCCTGCAAAACGGCAGTCGTGTCCTATTACAACCGTTAAATTACTTGGATAATTTTGTTTGATCCACTTAGATACCCCATGGCTTACCCTAGCGACATTATCTGCTGTAAATTCTTTGGCTATAATAGCTCGCCATCCGTCGGTTCCAAACTTTATTTTTGTCATCTAAATATTTGTTTTTTATTGAGTTCTTTTTGGTATTTTCTAGCATTGACCATATGTGCATCATAGGTGCGTGCAAAATTGTGATACCCAGAAAAATCTTCTTTAGCGCAAAAATATAAATAATTGTGTTTTTTGTAGTTTAATATCGCATCAATTACGTAGGGCTGGGGCATGTCAATTGGGCCAGGGGGCAAGCCAGGATATTTATAAGTATTATAAGGCGATTCAAGTGTTTTATGCTCATTTAATACCCGTTTTAAGGACTTGTCATTTAAAATAAATAAAAGGGTAGGGTCGGCTTGTAAGGCCATGCCTATTCTTAGCCGATTGATGTATACGCCTGCTACTTTTTCAGCTTCGTCTTTCATCACGGTTTCTTTTCTTGCAATTGAGGCTAAAACACAGGCGTCTAACCTGCTTAATTTTTGGGTTTTAAGTTTGGCTTTTCGTTCTTCATTCCAAAAGGATTTATACACCTGTTGCATTTTTTGCAAGAATTTTTTCGGGGGGATGGTCCAATAAAACTCATAGGTATTGGGCAAGATCATACACAAAGCATTTTCTTTGTTGTAGCCAAATGCTGATAGGCTATCGTTATTCAGAAGGGTTTGTGCAAACTGTGTAGAGTCATGCATTAGGTGCTTGGATAGATAACCGCAAAGTGTACTGATTCTTTCTGCAGAATTGATCACCACTTTAACAGGGCTTTGGTTGCCAGCCTTTAGCAAATTTACAATCTGGTTATTGCTCATCCCTTTTGTTAGAATGTAATACCCAGGTTTAATGTTAGAAGGGTAGTTTTTTTGCTTTGATAAGAGGCTAAAACTAGAGGTGCTTTTAAGCACGTTATTGCTTTTTAAGGTATCTAAAATAGTTTGAAAGTCAGTATTTTGATGAATGAAAAGGGCATAACGTTCAACAGCAACATTGTTTTTAAATAAGGCATTATACGTTAACCATCCCCCCAAACAAAACAATGCAAAAGCGATTAAAATGCCTGCTTTTTTCATAATTCTATTACCCCATTAAATACGTACTTAGCTTGTCCTTCAAGCCAAATTTGAGAAAAGACTTCTTGCTTTTTTTCAAAACGTACTTTTAGTATTCCGCCTTTGGTTTGTACGGTTTTTTCGCCTGAGCTTAGGTTTTCTTTTATGGCCTTAGCGAGCACGGCAGCGACTACACCTGTGCCGCATGAAAAGGTCTCTGCCTCAACGCCTCTTTCATAAGTTACCATATCAAGAAGATCATCCCCCCAAACAAAATTAACATTGATGCCTTTCTCTTTAAAGCGGTCTGAGTATCTAATGTCTTTAGCCTTTTTAAGGTAGTCTTTTGGTATTTCTTTGTGAAAAGACACATAATGAGGCGATCCGGTGTCAAGAATATAGGTGTTGTTTTCGTGTTCATACGCACTGACCTCTTGCATGCTTAGAGAGACAACAGAATTTTCGTTGATGTTGGCTTTGTGTAGCCCGTCGACAGCTTCAAAAACGCAGTTGTTTTCTACAATGCCTAGTTTATAAGCAAAGGTAGCAGCACAGCGTCCGCCATTGCCACACATACTGCTTTTTTTACCATCGGCATTGAAGTAGACCATTTTAAAGTCGGTATGAGGCGATTTTTCAATTAAAATTAAGCCATCGGCGCCAATGCCAAAACGGCGGTGGCAAAGCATTTTAATTTGCTCTTGTGATAAATGTATAGAGCCGTCTAAATTAGAGAGAATTATAAAATCGTTGCCTGTGGCTTGGTATTTATAAAATTCAAGTTTCATGTTTGATGCTTTTAAGTTGGGCGCGCATAAGCCTAAACACTAAGAGAATTACAATTGAGGCTGAGATCATTCCCGCAATATTATCGGCCTTGTCATAATCGAACCATAAACCCATGATAATCGCTAAAATGGTCAAAACAACTGTAAATAAATCGCCCAAAACATGTAAGTAAATGGCTTTAATGTTGTGATCGACACAATCGCTTTTAGGCGGGTGGTGGTGGTCGTGGTGCTTAAGTACAAAAAAATTGATCAGATGAATGCCTAGTCCGATTAGTGCAATTTGTAAGGCTAGAGCGTAATTCGGGTGGATGGTGCTTGGCTCATATAAGCCTTTGAATGATCCAATCAAGGTATGTGCTGAAACAAGCAATAACACAATAGAAAGATTAAAGGCGCTGATGTTTAAAATAAACGATGCGTTTTTTTGTTTAAAAAAATAGGCAGTAAGGGCCATGAAAATTAATAGAGCATGAAACATCATATGCCAGCCTTCACTCAAAAGAGCGTGTGAGTTTAGTTTATTGCCAAAAAAAACTTCTAAAAGGGCTGCAAATAGAGTGGTAATAAATACCAAAGCTGTTTTATCGCTATTTTTTTTCAAACCTGCCCGCAAAGATAGGGTGTTTCAGTGATAAAAGTTTACATTTATAGGGTAAAACTATCGTCATGTCAAAAATTAGAGTAGCCATTAATGGTTTTGGTCGCATTGGGCGTTTAACCGCGCGTGAATTGTTTAAGCAAAAAGACGTTGAATTGGTCGCCATCAATGATTTATCAGATGTGCAAACATTGATCCATTTATTGAAGTATGATTCTCTGCATGGTAAGTTTTCTGCGGAGATAAAATGTCTTGATAAATCCGTAGAGATTAACGATCAGGTGGTGTATTTTTATAATACTAAAGAGCCTGAAAATTTGCCCTGGAAAGCCCTTGGTGTTGATGTTGTCTTAGAATGTACCGGCGTGTTTAGAAAACCTGAAGAGGCTAAAAAGCATATAAAAGCTGGCGCTAAACGGGTTATTTTATCGGCTCCACCAAAAGGCGAAGGCATAAAACAGATTGTTTTGGGCGTGAATGATCAGCTTATAGAGAAAAATGATCTGGTGATTTCAAATGCCTCTTGTACCACTAATTGCGCCGCTCCAATCATTAAGATTTTAGACCAGGCCTATAAAATTAAAAAGGGTATTTTAACTACTATTCATGCCTACACTTCAGATCAGCGTATTCATGATGCGCCACATAGAGATTTACGCCGCGCTAGAGCAGCTGCATATAACATTATTCCAACCACAACAGGGGCTTCACAAGCCTTAGAGTCTATTTTTCCGCGGCTTAAAGGCAAGCTTTCAGGTTCTGCCATTCGAGTGCCTGTAGCAACGGGGTCAATCACTGAGCTTACTTTAGAAGTTGAAACAGAGACCTCAGTTAAGGCGATCAATAGCCTGGTACAACAGGCTGCTGCTGAACGATTCAAGAATATTTTGCATTTTACTGAAGATCAGATTGTATCTTCTGATATTGTAAGTAATACGTATTCGTCAATTTTTGATGCAGGTTTAACGCTCTCTATGGGCAATTTAATTAAAGTGTCTTCTTGGTACGACAATGAGATGGGGTATTCAAATCGAATGGCTGAATTGGCTATTTTATTTGGGGGGATGTGAGATTCTATCTGAAATCACAAAAAGAACTCTAAAAAGCTATTGCATTATTAATGAAAGTATATTAGATTTGCCTTCGCTTTGCTTCCTTAGCTCAGTTGGTTAGAGCATCTGACTGTTAATCAGAGGGTCCTAGGTTCGAGCCCTAGAGGGAGCGCCCAGATAATCAAGGGGTTACAAAATTAAGTTTTTGTAGCCCTTTATTTTTTGCAAACAATTTGCAAACAAATGCAAATTAAGCCGTCTTTTTAAATCCTTAATATTGACAACACTTTAAGTGTGTAAATATAACAGATTTGTTATGATCTTATGATTTGATTTTTCTAGCTTTAATAGCGTAATGGGGGTAGGGGTGTTTTCTTGCAGCTTTTAAGGTTATGGGTCTAATTGACACGCATAAAATTTTCATTATTTACTTATGTCCATTTATTTTTCATTTTTACACAAAACTTAATTATGTGTACAATTTTTTAATATTTTGTACATATTTATATTTTGTGTACATTTATTACATAGATAATCGTATATGAAAGATTTAGCTCAAACGCCGTATAATGATTTACCTAGTTTGCCTCCAAAAGCAGAATTAGAAACAAAGCCTGTGTTAAAAAAACTAGCAAGCACTAGAGCTGCTTTAGCAGAAATGAAAGTAATGGGTACTTTGTTACCCAATCAAAATATGCTAATCAATACACTAACCCTTAGAGAAGCTAAAGAGAGTTCAGAAATTGAAAACATTATTACAACCAGCGATGAGCTTTACAAAGCTTTTGCCCTAGATTCAAAACAGGTAGATGCCAATGTAAAAGAAGTATTGAATTATAGAGAGGCACT
>JAHDCS010000002.1 GCA_020629755.1 Flavobacteriales bacterium
TGATAGAATGGTTATAGCTGCAATAAGTTATTAGGTGTGAAAGCGGACATTCAATTAAAATAAAGTAATTAGCAATCAAAAAACAGCAATTCACATAATTGCTAAAATTCATGTAAAAAAGGTTCTTTTTAGAACAAAATAAATATTTATTATTGTAGACTACCCTTTATTTACACACATGAAGCGTCAAAATTATTTACTTCTTTCTTTTTGTTTATTATCTCTGTCTTTTTTTGCTGAAGGGACTAAACAAATCATGCCTGATTCTACTGTGCCTGCTAATTTTGTGTTGCACGACATTGGTTTGGCGCACATTGATTATTACACCTGGGCGGTCACAGATCAGCCAGAAAAGCGCTTGCATATTAGAATAGGCGATCAGAATGTAGAACAAATACATATGGGGTTTAAATTAAGAACCAATCATCCTAAATGGGGCAGTGCTTTAAATACAACCGTATATTTTAGAATTAAAGATGAATTAGGTAATGTTGTGATGGCGCCAACACTCATCCCAACAACGTCGGGAGATGGATACATAGAAACCTATAAACAAGCAATTGAAGGGCCAGAGATGACTGCGGCATCTGGAGGGTACAATGCTTTAACCTTTACCCCCTCCCTGCCAGGCGATTACTATATAGAATTCAATGACGATGCAACTGTTGTAGGCTCAGGGTTTTGGACAATGTTTGAGTATTTTGACCTTCAAGTGGTTAATAAAATTGATAGTTTTAATATTGATGGCAGAGTATGGACCAACACCATGTACTTAAACACGCCTCCTGATCCGGGTATGCCTAACTTTGATCAGCCATTTGACACCACCTTTTATTTCTTTCATACCGATTCTATTATTACTTCTGTACAGTTTGATTCGTTAAGAGGGCTTGGCTTTGCCGTATTTTGTAATTCATACGGCCCCACCAATACAGGAGATATTGTTGTAGATAGAAAGTCAAAGTTTGGTAAAGAAGAAGAGCCAGTTTATAAAGTGTTTTTGAATTATCCAGAAGCCGTTGAGTTTCCGCCTACATCTGTAACACCTTCTATTTTATCTTCTAGCATTGAAGGTTGTCGTCCGATTGGGTATGATTTTTTTATAGAAGTTACTAATAATGGGTATGTCGAGGGGTATTTTGATCTAAATTCTACTGGTGCTTTCGAACCAGGTTCTGCGGATGTAGATTTCTTATTTAGTGTTTTGCAAGGCGATAATGTATTTTATTGGGATGGATTAGATGGCCTAGGAAATCCAGTACCAGATATGTTAACAGTTGAATTAGTGGCAAAGTTTAATGCTGGGGTGACGCATCTGCCTATGTACGATGTTGAATACAATACTAAAGGCTATGAAATATTAACCCATGCCCCTGCTGGAGGTGTGCAAGATGTGTATTGGGATGATTCAGACGTAAATGGCACAACCAATACCGTGTTACCCTGTGATGGAACAACAGCCGTTTGTCACCCTTGGGATACGCTTTTTGGCAACGAAAAGACCGTAAATACCTATTGGGTAACACACTTTGATTTTGACACCTTAACCTTTGTGTTTTATGACGATTGTACACCCGTTGCCACTACAGATACCGTTATTGTACCTAAAAATACGCCTACCACTATCGCTGTTCAATCAAATGATTATGATCCAGATTCTCATACGTTTACAACAACGCTTATTGCTGGTTCGGGCCCATCTAATGGCAGTATAGTACTGAGTGGAGATGATATTATTTATACACCAGATGTAGATTATATTGGTCCAGATACTTTTTATTATAGTATTTGTGATGGGGGATTTCCGCCTCCAATATTGTGTGATACCGGAATGGTTGTCATAGAGGTACAGTGCGATGATGATGCGCTTGATGGGCTCATTGAGGGGAACGCTGACCCTGATGGCGATGGTGTAGACAACGATTGCGATTTAGATGCTGATAACGATGGTATTTGTGATAGCATGGAAGGATTAGACGATACGGATGGCGATGGAATCATAGACATGGTAGATTTAGATTCTGATAACGATGGTATACCAGACGCTATAGAAGCCAATGGAGGAGTGCCGCCAAGCAATTACAATCCGTTTACGGGTCGTATTGATGATATAGATTCAGATGGCGATGGTTTAGTTGATGTAATGGATGGGGATCCAACAACAGGATATACCACATCTTCTACTTGTTTACAACCTAATATATCTACCGATTGTGATGGGGTGATGGACGCCTATGACTTAGATTCAGATAATGATGGCATTGCTGATTATGTAGAAGCTGGCGGTACAGATATAGACAATGATGCTAAAGTAGATGCTTTTGTAGATGCTAATGGCGATGGAATGCATGACGATTATTTAGCAACAGCTTTACCATTACCAAATACTGACGGAACAGGAAAGGCAAATTATATTGATGCCGATTCAGATGGCGATGGCATTGATGATAATTATGAAGGGCAACCCTCTCCCTATGTTGCAATTGGGGCATATACAGATACTGACGGGGATGGACTCATTGACTTGTATGATCCTGACAGTGGTAACCAACCTTTGGTGCCCAATAATTACGATGGCGATGCAGATGCAGATTATCTTGATTTAGACTCAGACAACGATGATGTTTTAGACCAAATAGAAGCCAACGACAACAACATGGATGGGGTAGCAGATATTTCTGCTTCTGGTACAGACACGGATGGCGACGGCATTGATGATAATTACGACAACAGCTCTGCAGATGCCTGTGATCCTACTACTATTTTTAATCCCCAAAATTCAGATACAGACCTTCAGCCAGATTTTAGAGATGAGGATGATGATAATGATGGCATTTTAACGTACGATGAAATTGTTGATATTGATCCAAATAATGGCGTACCCGATTATTTTGAGCAGGCTGAATGTCCTGAAGGCACAACGGTAGATGGGTATAATACCATTTCTGGAAATGCAGATGCGGTTACCGCTGAAAATCTGGTTACTAATTCTGCCAATGCATTAGGCGCATCTAACGCCAATCACGCTGCCTTAGACGTAGGATCTTGGATAATTGTCGATTTAACAGATACTGTATTATCTGGGAATACCCTTGTTTTTAGTATGGCAAAAGCCGGCGGTGGCGGAAAAGCTAGGATGCGTATTGAGCAATCTATTGACGGCACGACCTTTAGTAATCCGTCTGTCTATATATCAAATGTGACGGTACCTACCTATGAAAACTACAATTATATAGTTTCAGCAAACACGAGGTATGTAAGGGTAACACGAACGGCGAGAATTGCTGCTTTTGAGTCGGTGAGTTATTCATTTGATAAACCTATTTGCGCGCCTGACAAAGACAATGATGGGGTTACCGATGTGTCAGATGTTGATAACGATAACGATGGTATTCTAGATACAGAAGAGGGTTTAGGTGATTTAGATGGCGATGGCATACCAAACCATTGTGATTTAGATTCAGATAACGATGGTATTCCGGATGCTGTTGAAGCCAATGGCGGAGTATTACCCCCAAACATGAATGATCAGGGCTTTTATTCTGGGTCTTACATTAAACTTAATGACGCTGATGGTGACGGATGGGCTTCAGATGTAGATGATTCTGAAGGGGGTACTAATTTACCAAATCCAGATTCAGATTTAGACGGCATTTCTGATTTACAGGATTTAGATTCTGACAACGATTGTTTGCCAGATGGTTTAGAGGCCAATAAAGGGGTTATGCCTGTAAACATGGACGATAACGGACAATATCCTGTAGCATACTCTACAGTGAATGATGCTGATTCAGATGGTCTTATGGATGATATTGATTTAGATGAAGGAAACGTTATTTTATGCAACCCTAATTCAGAAAGTGCAGATTTTAATGATTATATAGACACCGATTCTGATAATGATGGGGTATTAGATATTTTGGAGGGATCAGAACCCGACCCAATCCTTACAGGAATAGATACAGATGGCGATGGTATAGATAATATATGCGATATAGATAATGGCGGCACACCCGCTACTGTACCAGATGAAGATGGAGATGGAGCTCCTGATTACTTAGACGTGTGCAAACAAAGTATTGCGAATGGCGATTGGAATAGTCCTTCAACTTGGAGTGACGGCATTGTGCCTGATTGCGACGATTGTGTGTATATAAATCACACGCTTACAGCTTCTTCCCCAGTGTATGCTTCAAATCTTGTATTGACAGCTTCTGGTAGTTTAGATATGGGCGATAATCAACTCAACATTTGCGGAAGTCTATGCAATGAAGGCTCTAGCGCCAACTTTACTTCAACAGGCAAGGTAAGGTTCTTCGGCACTGCTACCAATCAGGAATTAAAAGGGGATTTAAATATCTGTGACCTACAAATCGATAATTCTAATGGCGTAGATGTAAATACTGGGTTTATTTGTATTTCAAAATCTTTAGAGTTAAAAGAGGGGATATTAGATGTAAACCTAGCAGATTCATTTTTATTGAAGTGCACCTCAGTTGACCAAACTGCTTATATAAAAGGGAGCGGAAATGGTAATTTAAGCGGAGAAATCACTTTAGAAAGATGTGTACAAGGGTGCGCAGGATACATTTCTATAGGCGCTCCGTTTGATATGACTTTAGAACAGTTTGAGAATGTGTATTTTCAAGGTTTTCCCGGCACGTATTATGATACGCTTTGGGCAAACACCTATACCTATAATGAAGCTGCAGTAGGGGTTTCTGACTCAGGATACACTGTTCCTGCTTCTACTACAAGCATTATCACAGCAGGCACTGGTATGGTAAATTATAATTGGGATGTTCAATTTCCGTACACTATTGCCATAACGGGTCCGTACAATTTAGATCCGTTTTCTTTTCCAATCAGTTATACCTCAACAAGTTTTGGAAACAACCATGATGGCTTTAATTTAATATCTAATCCCTACCCAGGCACTTTAGATTGGAAAAGTTCTGGCGGCTGGACTAAAGTAGGCTGTTGTGATGCGATTTACACTTTTAATAGGTGCTTGAATCAATATTCGTCATTTGTTTCTGGTATTAGTGTAAATGAAGGCTCGCAATATATCCCTGCGTTTAGTTCGTTTTTTGTAAAAGCACATTCTTCTGGTGCTACTATTGATGTTACAAGAGATGCAATAGTAGATACTTCAGTTGCATTGTATTCAAGTATTCCGCTTGCCTGTTTGAAATCAAAATTAACGTCGGGTTCTTATTCTGATGAATTGGCGATTACATTTGGAGATACGGCGTCTTCTAATGGATTAGGAAGCTGGTATGGAGCAGCAAAAGTGTTTACAAATGTACCATATTATCCAAGCATTTATTCTATACAAGAGCAGCCTTACGATTCTTATGAAATGTCTATTAACATGATGCAAGAAATAGGGCAAAACAGAGTGGTTGATGTACATGTTAACGCTCAGTTTGTAGGTAATTACACTTTAGAGTTTTCTGGTTTTGAAACGTTTGACAATGATGTTTGTATAGTATTAGAAGATACTGAATTAAATGCATCACAGATTTTATCTGCAGGGTCAACATATAGTTTTAGTGTGTCTGATACCGGCACTTTTGAGCGGTTTAAAATTCACTTTAAGGCTCCTCTTAATGTAGTGGCTTCTAACAATAATTGTGGCAATACAAATAGCTCTACTTCATATATTGAAGCCGGAGGTATGGTAGGTGATTTTTATGTATTTGATCAGCAAAACAACATTGTTTCTCAAGCAGAAAACACAAACTGGTTAAATTTACCTGGGTTAAATACAGGTACATACACCGCCGTATTTTCTTCATCTGATATAGCCTGTTCTAATGTGCAAAAAACATTTACAATTAGTGGCCCGTCTACCATTCAGGCATCTTTACAAAATACTAGCCCTACAGATTGCCAATCTGAAGATGGAGCCATTGAAGTTGTGTCTGTTTCAGGAGGGATAGCGCCTTATACATATCAATGGCAAGATGGCTCATTTGGTCAAACGTTGAGTAGTATTTCATCTGGCACTTATTCTTTAACTATCACTGATGCTCAAAATTGTGAAACTATTCAATCCATTTCTTTAGGATCAGATATAGAAGCAGAACCATTCTTTATTTTAAATCAAACTACGTTTGGTGTAGGTGAAAATATTGAGTTTGACGCGTCTTTAAGTGAGGGGGTTAATAATTTTATGTGGGATTATGGCGACGGAAATACAAGCAACCAAATGAATGCTGTACACAATTACTCTAATGAAGGTACTTACCTTGTGAAGTTAATTGCACAAAGTACCTCTAGCGGATGTATAAAAGAATTTTCAAGGCTGATTCAAGTAGGCAATGGCGTAGTTGGTGCTGAGCAACAAAACATAGCACAAGAATACCTTAGCTTTTTAGAAAACCCAACAAGTGAACAGATAAATATAACATTTAACAAAAGGGTATTTAATGATGCATTTACGCACATTGCACTCTATGCATCGTCGGGAAAGCTTGTCTATCACAGTCAAATTTCGGCAACTAACATGATAATACCAGCTCGAGCTTTATCTTCTGGTGTATATTATGTAACATTACAGGGTGTTAACAAGATTCATCAAAGACCAATTGTTGTTACAAAATAAATGAGAGAAAAAATAGTCATAGCATTTATTGTTTTAGCTGGGATGTTTTCTCTGCCTATTTTAGCGCAAGGTCCGCCGCCTCCACCGCCGCCGCCAGTGGGTTCAGATAGCGAGCCACCTTGTTGGCCGCCCCCATGTATACCTGTTAATCAAGGCGTGGTACTTTTGTTGTTAGCCGGGACAGCTTACGGCCTTTACTCTGTAAGATCAATACCACATAAAGAATGAAGACGTATTTTTAGCTTTTAACTAAAAACCTGTAAAAATCGCCTGATTTTTGTTCGAGCAAGACCTTGTTGTTGCCTTTTAGTTTTGATATCGCTTTAGCCTTAGGATGATGCATTGTAAAAAGAGTCGTCTTTTTAATAACCTTAGTGTTCAAGAAGTCTAATTCATCAATTAAAGCGTCAAGAGAATACACAGGATCGATTACTGCATAAAAACTAACAGCAGAGTGTTGAGAGAGGTTGAGCTTGATCTTATGGGTTTCAAAATAATTGTAAATAATAGATAAATAATTTTCGTTTATAAACGAAAAGTTTTTTAATGTGAGGATTAAAAATATTTGGTTGCTTTTTTCAATGTATGAAGTGTGTTTTTTTAAAGATTTTTGGGAGGATATGATGGTTCCTTTTAAAGTTGGTTTATCAAAAGGTTTAACAAAAAGCGGGATCTCTTTAATTTTTAGTGGTTGTATGGTTTTTGGGTGGATGACTGATGCGCCATAATACGACAATTCAATAGACTCTTGATAGGTTAAACGATCTATTTTTTTAACCCTGCTAAATTTTTTTGGATCAGCTGTTAAAACTCCTGGCACATCTTTCCAAATTGTAATGTTTTTTGCATTTAAACAATAGGCCAATACAGCAGCTGAGTAGTCAGATCCTTCGCGGCCTAATGTTGTGGTTTGCTTTTTTTGATTAGAGCCAATAAACCCCCCAATGATATATAGGGTATTTCTTTTTAGTTTTTTTAGTGCTTTTTTAGTGTTTTTAAAGTTAACTGAAGAAGAAGTAACATGTTTTTCAGTTATGATGTATTCACGCGCATCTATCCAGGTGTTTGGAATGCTTTTCTCATTTAAAAAAGCGCTTACAATTTTTGTTGAAATCAGCTCTCCTTTTGAGACAATATAGCTATAGAGCACATCAGAATTCCCAACTATTTTTTTAGATAATTTAGAGAAATTAAGTTGTTGGTCAATGAACGTTTTTAGCAATTTTTGATTGTGTGTATTACATAAAGACCTTATTATTTTAAAATGATATTGTTTTAGAGATTCAATCTTTTGCTTTGCGCTTTTACCCTTAAGAATTTCGGCATATATATGTTCTAAATTGTTGGTGGTTTTTCCCATGGCAGACACCACAACACAAGCTGATTTTTTCTTGATGTTTATCTTTTCAAGAACCTTCTGTAAATTTTTAAGTGCTGAAACATCTTTAATCGACGCTCCGCCAAACTTATGAATTTCCATATGGGTTATTGTCTAAAAAAAGAGAATACACTTATTCACTTGCAGAGGACTTCTGCATGGTAGAGTATAAGATTTTGAGTTGTTGCGATTTTCTGAGTTGTTGTTTTACATCTGTAATGACGCCCATTTTTACTTCTTTATCTACCTTTAAAGAGGTAGTAAGCTTAGAGTGCAATGCTTCGTTCTGACCAGCTCTAAAGGTTTCTATAAATGGCCTTATATCGTCTACAGTAGCAAAATCGTCATTAAGCTGAATTCTAGGCTCAGATCCATACTTTGCTCTTTTCATTGGCTCTCCAATGTATATATAACTTACCAGAGACTTGTTTTCTAATTTTTGAATATCTTCTGCTTGTGGTTGTTCAAGTTTGACTTGTAAATCAACTTCACGCATTACAGTTGTAACCATAAAGAAAAACAAAAGCATAAATACAATATCTGGCAAAGATGCTGTAGAGATGGCCTGAGAGCCCTTTGAAGATTTTTTCTTGAATCTAGACATTATTGTACATCTTTAGGTTCAGCCTCAGAGATTCTTTGAGGATAAACAGTTTTTATAGCCGTGAGTTGCTCTTTATATTTTGCATCTCTTTTGGCTTTTTCTTCTAGTACTTTATATGAAATTCCGAGTCTTTCCTTGGAAAGCTCGTCTCTTAATTCTGAATAGGCTTTAGCCAATTGATCTTGAACTTGTATGTATAAATCATATGAAGTGCCTCTGTCGTTTTGAAGAGAAATGACTTGTTTGGTAATGGTATACGCATCAAGTATTTGAGCAGCCTTTAAACGCTTTTCCCACTTTTTTTTATCGTCATCATTAGAGGCGGATGCTAAGCGTTCTTTTGCAATAGATTCAGTAATATCTTCCCATTGAGGAAGGGTTTCTAAACGCGCTTTATTGGCAATAAATTCTTTTGCTTTCTCTTTGAGCTGAGAGACATCTAAAAGCTCATTTTCAACTAAAAGTTGATCATTGGCATTAGCAAGAACAACAAATACATCTCGTTCTTTGATTTTAATATCGTCTTGATCTTGAAGGTCTTCTGGTGGTGGTGGCAACAAACGAGCTAAGCCCCAATCGCTGTCCATGGTGGTTGTAACTAAGAAAAAAATCAAAAGCAAGAAGGCTATATCAGCCATCGATCCTGCATTGATTTCTGGTGTACCTCTTCTAGACATATTTTACTTAATTAATTTGCTAACAGTAGAGTAAATTATAGACCCTACAGCCATCACAAACAATGTATAAAAAGTATACAAACCTACTCCTGACCACTTGGAAGTGGAGGCAGATATTTTACCATAAGTAGGCAAAACAGCATCAGACGAGAATATAAAACTAATTACAATTGCGACCACTATAGCCCCAACCATTATAAGGCTCTTTTTAGACCCCCCAGGATTGTTGATCATGCCTATAACACCCGAGAGTAGAACACCTATAGTTGCAATAGCAAGAACAACGTAAATGAAGTATAGTAAATAATCGTCTTGATTAGTATCAATATAACTATGCTCATCAGCCATTAATGAAAATAAAACCAATAGAACTCCAATGGCACAGAGAGCGTAAAGAAAAATTTTAGATAAACTCATAATGGTAATTGTAATTTATTTTTTACCGTGTGCAATCAATAAATCAACTAAAGATACAGAAGCATCTTCCATGTCATTTAATATGCTATCAATTTTTGCGACAATAAAGTTGTAAAATATCTGAAGGAAAATAGCTACAACTAAACCTGCAACAGTTGTAATAAGAGCTACTTTAATACCTCCTGCCACAATGGCTGGTGAAATATTGTTTGCTTCAGCAATTGCATCAAAAGCTCCAATCATACCAATTACAGTACCCATAAAACCAAGCATAGGCGCTAGTGCAATAAAAAGAGAAATCCAAGATACCCCTCTTTCTAAACGACCCGCTTCTACATTTCCGTAGGCAGTGACTGATTTTTCAACCATATCCAAACCTTCGCTGTGCCTGTCAAGTCCTTGATAAAAAATACTGGCTACCGGCCCTGCGGTATTTCTACACACCTCTTTAGCCGCATCAACACCTCCGTTTTGAAGAGCAGACTCTACATTATCTAATAGCTTTTTGTTGTTAGTACTCGCCATTGTTAAATAGATTATTCTTTCAATAGAGAGCGCAAGTCCTAAAATGAAACAGATTAATACAATAGCCATAAATAATGGCCCTCCGTCAATAAAGGTTTTTTTCATAGTTTGATGAAACCCTCTTGATTCTTCAGTCTCTTCTGTGAGTTCTTCGATTGGCTCAGGCTCAACAGCTGGTTCAACAGCAGCTTCTTGAGCGGCAGCATCCACTTGCTCAGCTTGATCATCTGTAGTAGCAACATCTGCATCTTGAGCATAAAATGGATTTAAAACCAAGCAGGCGAACAATCCAAATAATAACGAAACTTTTTTCATAGGTTAAATCATTTTAATGAGCTCAAAAATAGTAAAAAAAAGTTCAATAGGGCAAAAACCAAAAAAATTATCAAATCCTGTAAGGATTTATTTCTCAAAGATGTCTATATAATCCGGGATAAACCCAATACCTTTGTATCATGTTTCAAAAACCAATTGTTATAAACATCCTTATTCTTGCTCTTATAAGCTTATTAATGGGGCAAATCTCTTGTAAGCCAAAAGGGTGCATAGATTTAAAGGCGAGTAATTATAATCCAGAAGCAAAAAAAGATGACGGGAGCTGCCTATACCCTAATACCGCTTCTTTTTCTTTCGTACCAAAATACAACGCAGATTTAATATCCCCCCAAACCACTCATCAAATTAACGATTCAGTAGAGATACAGTTTACTAAAATTAAATTTTACCTCTCAGGCTTTTTATTTGATCAGACCAGTATCGATGAGCCTATCTTAGTTGATTTATTTGAGAACAACAGCGCCGAATTAAGCCTGCCAAGTGATGTGATTGCCGTTGAAGAACTTAGGTTTTCTACCGGACTTACATCTGTTTTGAATAATACAGATGCAAATACTCAAACAGAAGACTCTCCTCTTTCTTCTATTTCAGGCAACATGTGGTGGGGTTGGGCAAAAAAATATATCTTTTTTAAGATTGAAGGTAAATACAATCTTAATAACGAGGGTTTTACACGCAGTTTTGTTTACCATGTAGGCGGAGAAGAATACAGCAGGATGTTTTCGCATCAGTTTACACCTATACGCCCTCTAACAGACAGTCAAATAGAAATAGACTTAGATTTAAGCAAATTGTTTGAGCCTGGCGCTTCTCAAATTGACATTACCAATGAAGATCAAACAGATACCTTTGATTACCCAGAGTTGGCAGTGAAAGTTGCCGATAAGTTTCTTAACGTTTTTCAGATAGCAGAATAGTTTATACGCTCTAATAGACTCGTATTCAGAGAAAAATCACTAAATTGCAGGTTACTTAAGAAACCATGGGTTTTTTTGACTTTTTAACGCAAGAAATAGCCATAGATTTAGGCACCGCCAACACTATTATCATTCATAATGATAAGGTGGTGGTAGATGAACCGTCAATAGTAGCGCTTGACCGTAAAACGGATAAGGTTATAGCGGTAGGTAAGATGGCCCAAAAAATGCATGGTAAAACACATGAAAACATCAAGACTATTCGTCCATTAAAAGATGGTGTAATTGCAGACTTTTCTGCAGCGGAGTATATGATCAGAGAAATGATCAAGATGTTTAATATGAAGAAGGGTTGGTTTTCAGCCACCTCTTTAAGAATGGTGATTTGTATTCCGTCTGGTATTACGGAGGTAGAAAAAAGAGCGGTAATTGATTCTGCAGAACACGCAGGCGCTAAAGAAGTCAAATTGATTCATGAACCTATGGCCGCCGCTATTGGCATTGGTATTGATGTAGAAGAACCTGTCGGTAATATGATTATTGATATTGGTGGAGGAACAAGTGAAATTGCAGTGATTGCCTTAGGGGGGATTGTGTGTGACAAATCAATACGAGTGGCCGGAGATGAATTCACAAACGATATTGAAGAATACATGCGTCGTCAACACAATATTTTGATTGGAGAGCGTACTGCTGAGCTTATTAAAATTAATGTAGGAGCCGCTTTAGAAGATTTAGATGATGACCCACCTTCAGATTATCCGGTGCATGGCCGTGATCTGGTAACGGGAGTACCCAAAGAGATATACATTACCTATAAAGAAATAGTAGAAGCGTTAGATAAGTCTATTTCAAAAATAGAAGAAGCCGTTTTATTTGCCCTTGAAATGACTCCCCCTGAGCTGTCGGCAGACATTTACAGAACAGGTATTTATATGGCTGGTGGCGGATCAATGCTTAGAGGATTAGCAAAGCGTATTTCTTTAAAAACAAAGCTACCGGTACATGTGGCAGAAGACCCTTTAAGGGCGGTTGCAAGAGGCACAGGGATTGCGCTTAAGAACATGGATAAATTCCCGTTTTTGATTTCGTCTTAATACTCTAAAAAAGATTATCTCAAATGTACAAACTTGTACAGTTTATTTTAAAGCACCTTTCGGTTATCTATTTTTTGATGTTAAGCGGAGCGTCACTTGTTTTAATATATAGTCAAAACCATTATCATAAAACCACTTTTCTATCTGGATATAAAGAAATATCGGGCCGATACTTTTCAATGATTGACAAAAGCAAAGAGTACTTTGCGCTAAAACAAGAGAATAGAGCGCTGATTATTGAAAATAGAAAACTAAGAGAATCTAATAAAAATGTATTTGAGTATAACACTCCTCAAATCAAGACTATTTTAGATAGCGGATATATACAAAAGTATACGTATATAGAAGCTAAAGTGATTGATTTTTCATTAAACAGAGATGTTAATTTTTTTATGCTCAACAGAGGAAAAAAACATGGCATACAAAAAGAGATGGGGGTCATTAGCGATCAGGGTGTTGTAGGTGTGGTGTTTGATGTCTCAGAAAATTTTTCTTCAGTTATAGCCTTGCTTAATAAAGGCAAGGCAGATTTTTATGGTGTAGTTGATAAAACGGGTTATGCTGGCCGTATTTCTTGGCGTAGCCAAAACATACAAGAAGTAAGCTTACTGGAAATCCCTCAGAAATCAAAAGTAGAAATAGCAAACAAAGTATTAACAGGAAGAGCATCTTCTGTTTTTCCACAAGGCATACCGATTGGAGAGATCATAAAAATTGAGGAACCACAAGGAGAATTATTTTACGATATAATACTTAAACCTTCGGTCAATTTTTCTAAATTGAATAATGTTTATGTAGTACAAAATATGTACAAACCTGAACAGGATAGTTTAAAACAAAAGTTTTTACAAGCATTTAATTAAATGAGAGAGATACAATTTAGAGAAGCCCTGCGAGAGGCCATGTCTGAAGAAATGCGGAAAGACAAGAGCATCTACTTGATGGGTGAAGAGGTAGCGGAGTATAATGGGGCCTATAAAGTAAGTCAGGGCATGCTCGATGAGTTTGGGTCTGACCGGGTAATAGACACGCCTATTTCTGAGCTTGGTTTTACAGCGATTGGCATTGGGTCTGCGATGAATGGTTTAAGACCAATTGTTGAGTTTATGACCTGGAATTTTGCAGTTCTAGCCCTGGATCAAATCATGAATCATGCGGCTAAAATGTTGCAAATGTCAGCAGGGCAATACAAAGTGCCTATTGTTTTCAGAGGTGGGAATGGATCTGCAGGTCAGTTAGCGGCCACACACTCACAAAGTTTTGAGGTGATGTATGCACATATTCCGGGCTTAAAAGTGATTACGCCATCTAATCCTTACGATGCAAAAGGGCTTTTAAAAGCGGCCATTCGTGATGATGATCCGGTGGTGTTTTTAGAATCAGAGAAAATGTACGGCGATAAAGGTGAGGTGCCTGATGGTGAATATTTATTGCCTATCGGAAAAGCTCATATTACCCAAGAAGGCTCTGATGTAACGGTAGTATCTTTTGGTAAAATCATTAAAGAAGTCTACAAAGCAAACGAAGCATTAAAAAAAGAAAATATATCTGCAGAGATTATAGACTTAAGAACCATCAGGCCCTTAGATTACAAGACCATTGTAGATTCAGTGAAAAAAACCGGACGATTATTGGTGGTTGAAGAATCTTGGCCCTATGGGTCTATTGCGAGTGAAATCACTTTTCATGTACAAACCCATGCGTTTGATTATTTAGATGCACCTGTTTATAGGTTAACACAAGCCGATACGCCTTTTGCTTTTTCTGTTCCGTTTATAGAAGAGTCTTTGCCTAATGCAGAGCGCGTAATAAAGGCCGTTAAAAAAGTGATGTACATCTAAGAACTATACAAGGGTTTAAATAACCCCTAGTGTTTTGCCTACTTTTTGAAACGCCTCTAATGCTTTATCTAAATCTTCAGTAGAATGTGCCGCTGAAATTTGTGTGCGGATTCGTGCCTGCTCTTTAGGGACCACCGGATAGAAAAACCCAACAGCATACACCCCTTTTTCTAAAAGCATTGCTGCAAATTCTTGCGAGAGTTTAGCATCGTATAACATAATGGGGACAATCGGAGAATCGCCTTCTTTAATGTCAAAGCCTAGCGCTTTAATTTTAGATTTAAAATACTGGGTGTTGGCTTCTAGTTTATCGCGCAAAGCGGTAGATTGACTTAATAGATCCATCACCTTTATGCTTGCACCTGTAATAATTGGAGAGAGTGAATTCGAAAATAAATAAGGCCTTGAACGTTGCCTGAGCATATCAATAATTTCTTTTCTTCCGGATGTAAATCCCCCCATAGATCCTCCCAAAGCTTTACCTAAGGTGCTGGTAATAATATCTATTCGGCCCATTACATTGTGATATTCAGCAGTACCTCGGCCCGTTTTGCCTATAAACCCCGTCGCATGGCAATCATCCACCATAACTAAAGCCTTGTATTTGTCAGCCAAATCACAAATCTTATCAAGGCGGGCAATATCGCCGTCCATTGAAAACACACCATCAGTTACAATGATTTTAAATCTATCGGCAGAGGCCTCTTTGAGTTTTAACTCAAGATCTTTCATATCGCTGTGTTTATAACGGTAACGTTTGGCCTTGCATAGACGAATCCCATCAATAATAGAGGCGTGGTTTAGGCTGTCTGAGATAATGGCATCTTCAGCGGTAAATAAGGGCTCAAACACCCCGCCATTGGCGTCAAAACAGGCGGCATATAAAATAGTGTCATCGGTGTGTAAAAAGCTCGAGATTTTTTGTTCTAACTCTTTGTGTATATCTTGTGTGCCGCAAATAAACCGAACAGATGACATGCCAAAACCATGAGAATCTATATACGATTTTGCAGCTTCAATGACTTGTGTGTTTGCCGATAACCCCAAATAATTATTCGCACACATAATCACCACATCTTTGGTTGTGTCAGTGTTTATGCGCGCGCCTTGCGGGGTGGTGATGATCCGCTCAGATTTATAAAGCCCTTGGTTTTTAATCTGTAAAAGTTCTTTTTCTAAAAACTGCTTATTGCTGTACATACTAAAAATTTTACTGCACAAACCTACACAAAATACCCATTGTGTTTTTTATATTCTACAATAAAGTTGTATCATTGATATTGGTGCTAAACAGCTACATATGAAAATTTTAAATACACTTTTTATTTGCTTTTTTTTGGGGGGATGTCATACGCTTTTTTCTCAATGTTCATTAAGTATGACTGTCACGGTTAATAATGTTAACGGAACGGGTAATAGCAACGGAAGTATAGTGGTAAATACAACAGGAGGCGTTGGCGATTTGGTATATGTAATTGATACGAACGGAACGACTTATTCTGATCATCAGACAGCATCTAATTCTCATACTTTTTCTGGTCTTTGGGAAGGGACATATGATATTTTTGTGAAAGAATTTGATAACCCATTCTGTGCAGTAAATGAATTAAGCGTGTTTGTGGGCACCAATGCGGTTTCTGGAGTTTTGGACTGTTCTAATCCGGTAGTGTTGTCTTGTAACACGCCTTATGATGGCAATACAAGTACAGGAACAAATAATGTTGAAACGTATGCGTGTACAAGTTGGGTAGAGCAAGGGCCTGAAATTGTACATACCTTTACCCCAACAGTGAACGGCGGATTTGGCGTCAAATTAACCAATTACCAGGTTAATAATGCAGATAAAGACGTTTATATTTTAACCTCTTGTGACCCGAGTTCCTGTACAGGCCAGGTATTTTCTGATTCGGCTTATTTTGCCAATGGAGTGGCGGGTACAACCTATTATATAGTAGTGGATGATGATAATGGTGTAGCGGGCCCATATACGATAAATGTAAGCTGTGAGAATGACACCAATCAGACAGATCCTTGTGACGGAATATCCGTTAATATGGGTGGTAGTGATGAAACTATTAACGGCGCAGACGGAACGGCAAGTGCAAGTGTAACAGGTGTACCTAGTGGAGAGACGGCTACGTATACTTGGTCTACTTCTGATACTACTAGTGCTTTAGATAGTTTATCAGCAGGCGTTTACATGGTTACTGTGAACATTACTAACGGATGTGTACTGACAGATCAAATCGAAATTTTTGACAGTAGCGGTGATCCGTGTTCAGGTATTTCAGTAGTGCCTTCTGCTACAGACGAGAGTAGTTCGGGTGCTATGGACGGAATAGCTTCTGTGGCTGTAAGTGGTATTTCTGCGGATTCTGCTTCTTTTTCTTGGGATGATGCAAGCACCAATGATAGTCTCACGGGGCTTAGTGCAGGCACCTATTCTGTGACAGTAAGTTTTACAAACGGATGTGTAATTAATCAGAGCGTAACCATCGGGGTGAATAATAATTGTAACCTTAACTTAAATTTTGTAACTACCGATGAAACAGATACCAATGCAGCAAATGGCACCATTACTGCTACTGTTTCAGGCGGATCAGGCGATTATCAATACTTTTGGAGTAATGGTGCTCCTGACACCAATTTAATTACTGCTTTAACACCAGGTGTCTATACATTAACAGCAACAGATTTAAGTGACAATTGTATCGTAACTGATTCGGTGACTATTTTCTCTGCGGCTAATCCATGTGCGCTTACCATTCAGGTTAATGCACTTCCGGCAACAGGCCCAGCAGAGACAGATGGAGCGGCATCCATTTTAGTGTCTGGTGGAACACCTCCGTATGCCTATATGTGGAATACAGGCAGTACAGACGCAGAAATCTTTAATTTAACGACAGCTACTTATGTGGTGACAGTTGAAGATCAAGACGGCTGCAGTGAAATTGTGCCTATTTTTGTGACTGTTGTTGGGGTGGATCAGGTAATAGACCCATTAATAGATCAAAATGTGCGTGTTTTTCCGAATCCGACCAGTGATCTGTTATATCTGAAAAGTTCAGAAGATTTAGAAGGGGTGAGCTACCAGGTCTATTCTTCTTCTGGAAAAAATGTGTACTCTAACACTGTGCAAAAAAGAACCAATGAGGCTCAAATAGATCTTCAAAATTATCCTAAGGGGATTTATCTATTAAAGATCACATCGCCTGAAGGTGCTCCAGTTTGGCTTCGTGTGCTGAAGCAGTAGCCGCACTTTAAAATTTACCTAATTGTAGGTATTTTCATTTTAGTGGTTCATTATACTTTTGTTTAGAATGATTCTAAATAAAAAAATCCCACACTGGTATTGTAGATATATTTTATTAAGTCTTTGGTTGTTAATTTTTTCTTTAGAGTCGTATGCGCAGTATACCCTTCAGGGTAATTTGTTTATTCAAGACCAAAAAAAAGAACCTGTTATATTTGCCAATACCTATCTTTTAAATACACAAAAAGGGACCCAATCAAATCTTAAGGGGGGGTTTGAAATTCTGGATGTAAAAGAAGGAAACTACACCCTTGTTATTTCGGCCGTTGGATTTGAAGACATCCATAAAAAGATTCACGTGCCCAGTGATTCAAATTTAGGGGGGATTGAAATGAAAAAAAGTATTTCTCTTTTACCTGAAGTACAAGTGATTACACACAAATCCGGAAAGCAAATTAAAAAAACAGGATCAGTACAGCTCATAGATAAAAAAGAGATTGAAAAATTTAATTATACGGACATTAACAACCTACTTGCTGCAAAACCAGGCGTAAGCATTCAGCAAGAAGATGGTTTTGGGTTAAGACCAAACATCGGCCTAAGAGGCAGCGGCACACAGCGCAGTGCAAAAATTTCTATTTTAGAAGACGGCATACCTGTATCGCCAGCTCCTTATACTGCTCCGGCAGCGTATTACTTTCCGACCATAGGCCGGATGCAATCGGTAGAAATCAGCAAGGGGAGTAGTCAAATCATGTATGGCCCGATTACAACATCAGGGGCTATTAATTTTATTTCGAGTTCTATTTCTGAGACCTTTAACCTAAACGCATCTTTATCAGCCGGATCTTTTCAAACACAAAACCTCCATGTAAACCTTTCAGAATTTAAAGGACGTTTTGGATATTTAATTGATGTATTCAAGTACAGCTCAAATGGGTTTAAAAACTTAGCAGACCAAAACACAGGGTTTGACAAAACAGACTACCTTTTAAAGTTTGGCTATAGAAGCAAAGAAACAGACCGTTTTAATCACAGTATTTATATAAAAGCACTTTTTGGTCATGAGATGTCTAATGAGACTTATTTAGGATTAACACAAAACGATTTTTCAGCCAATCCCTACAACAGATATTTGGCCTCAAGAAATGATCAAATGAAAACGAATAACAAACAGTTTTCAATTCACCATACCTTAGAGTTTTCAAAAAGCGTACAACTTATCACGACAGGGTATCTTCATTTTTTTGATAGAAATTGGTACAAGTTAAATGATATAACCGATCAAAATCAAGAGCGGATTAAAATAGCATCTATTGTAAATAATCCTACTATCTATCAAGAGCATTACAAAGCACTTGGTGGGTATTCGTCTAATTTCACTTACCGCTTAAAAGCAAACAACAGAGCCTATTCTTCTAAAGGGGTGCAAACACAATTAGTGAAGAAATTCTCTGCTAAAACAATACAACATACAGCGCGTTTGTCTGTGCGTTACCATTTTGATGATGTAGATCGTTATCAGTGGACAGATGATTACCAAATGCTCTCAGATCAAATGAGTGTCATAAATTATGGAACACCTGGGTCAGAGAGTAATAAAGTGGCTTATTCAAAAGCTTTTTCTGGGTATTTGGTAGATGAAATTAACATCAAAAAATTAATGTTAAACGTAGGTTTAAGAGTTGAAAACATCTTTGCGCACCAAAGTGATTATGGCAAACAAGATATAGAAAGAACAGAAAGCGACTTGGTAATAAAAGAAAATGCTGTTTTTGCTTTAATGCCTGGTATTGGCTTTCATTATGCTGTAGATAGCAGCTCTTCTATTTTCGGAGGGATACACAAGGGCTTTGCGCCTCCTGGATATAATCCAGATACACGGCCAGAAAGCAGTTTAAATTATGAATTAGGTCATGCGATTCAAAAAAATAGATTTAAAAGTGAACTGGTGTTGTTTTATAACGATTATGCGAATCTTTTAGGTTCTGATTTAGCTGCTGTTGGGGGGCAAGGCTCAGACAATCTGTTTAACGGAGGCAGCGCACAAACCAAAGGCTTAGAATATCAATTGAGTTACCTTTTTACTTTAGATAAAAAAGCAAAACTCACCTTACCGATTCAATTATCGTATACGTATACGGATGCTTTTTTTGAAAATAGCTTTGAGAGTGATTTTGATGGATGGGGAGATGTTGTTTCAGGAGACAGATTGCCTTATGTGCCCAAACATCAGATATCCACTCAAATAAGCATTAATTACATGCGTTTTAGTGCCCATATGACTTCTCGATTTATTTCGTCTGTGATTGCAGAAAACTCTTCTGATCGTCCACTATACATACCAGACTATTTCACAACAGATTTAAGCCTTCATTTTGCCTTAAAACCACAAATAAAATTATGGACAAGCATTACAAATATAAGCGATGAAGTTTATAATGTTTCTGTTCATCCAGCAGGATATAGGCCCGGAATGCCGCGCGCCTTTTTAGTGGGAGTAAAAGCGCGTTTTTAAGCTCGTTTTACAAAGTTAGTGAAGAACCAAAAACGTATATTTTTCAAAAAAATTAGAGCTGCATCACAGAAGAAGCAACTCTAATTCCAAAATTATTTTAGAGGTTTTGAAAAGAACTCTTTTAGTCTATTTTTACTTCTTTTTGACTTTATCAAGCATTAAAATACTCGAGGCAATCACCTCGCTAATGGTTTTTATTTTGCCTTCAGGGTCTTCGTATTTCCGATGTACTAGTTTACCTTCAACCGCAATTTTTTTGCCTTTATGCAGATGAGTTTTAACAATTCCTGCTAATTTGCCCCAGGCTATTACTTTATGCCAATTGGTTTTTTCAACATATTCGCCTTCTTTATTGACATACTTTTCGCTAGTTGCCAAGCTCATTTTTGAGAGTTTACTCCCGTTTTCTAAAACTTTAGTTTCGGGATCAGCCCCTAAATTTCCGATTAATCTAACAGAGTTATCGATCATGATTTATAATTTAAAATTAACAATCACAAAGTTTATAAATCAAAAACAAACAACTGAATATTAAACACTTATATCCGATTATAAACGTCATTAATCGTTTGTAGACACTTAATTTATCGGACCACTTGACTAATGTAATCTTGTTTTTTACATTATGTTCTATAGATCATAAACTTTTGTATATGCAACAAACTTGTATTCATTGCGGAGACATTTATAGAGGGCGGACAGATAAAAAGTATTGTTCTTCATCGTGTAGAAGTTCGTACCACAACAAAGTCAATTACAAAGACTTATTCCCGCTTAAAAAAATCAATAATCTATTAAAAAACAATTATAAAATACTCAATCAATTAACCTATAAGAATAAACCGGTAAAAACATCTAAAGAAAATTTAGTGAATGCTGGGTTTAACTTTAATTATTTTACCAATACTTTTCCGGCTAAAAATGGCCAAACGTATTTTTTCTGTTACGATAGAGGTTATCTGCCTTTAGACAATGGTTTGTATAGTATAGTGGTCAAAAGAGAATTAATGAACTGAATGACGTTTTATATCATTTGGCATGCTTTTTGTTTAGATTTGCAAAAAAAGCAAAATGAACAAACTAACTATATTTTATCTGTTTTTATGCAGTAGTATTTTAAGTGCACAAAACATCTCAGATGCTGAGGTTTATTCTGAAAATGGAGAACGTTTTTATTTGATTTTAAACGGGGTACAGCAAAACCAAAATCCTGAAACAAACATTTTAGTACAAGGACTGACATCTAGCTTTTATCATGCAAAAGTTATTTTTGAAAATGGCTTTCCAGATATTGAGATGAAGTATTTTCGAGTTCAAAATGTAGATGATCAATGGGGAAAAGTAACCTATGTGATCAAACAAAACAAAAAAGGAGAATACAAAATGCGCTACAGAGATTTTGTGCCTTATGCGCAAATGCCTCCGCCATCGCCTACCGTGGTTGTGGTGCCTTACCATACTAATCAGGGCGGTGTTACAGTATCTAAAACCACCACCACTCAATCCTCAAGACCAAGTGGGGATAATGTCAATGTTGGCATGAATATAGGAGGTGTTAATTTTGGCATGAATGTCAATATCAATGATAATGAACAGCAAACAGAAACGATGACCACCACAACTACTACACACACTACAACATCATCACAAGTGTATCATCAAGAACCGGTTGTTGAAGCCTATATTCCAGGGTATACAGGCAGAGTAGGCTGCCAAGGCTATCCAATGACTGCGGCTTCTTTTTCTGCTGCTTTATCTAGTGTTAGATCTAAAGATTTTGATCGAACTAAGCTTTCTCAAGCCAAGCAAATAGCGTCTTCTAATTGTTTAACAGCCCAGCAGGTAAAAGAGATTGCCCTACTTTTTGATTTTGAAAATCACCGATTAGATTTTGCTAAATTTGCCTACTCTAAAACGGTTGACATAGATAATTATTTTGTGGTCAGTGATGTATTTGAATTTGAACACAATGTAAGAGAACTTAATAACTATATAAACTAAAACAGATATGAAAACCTTTATTATTCACTTTTTTCTAGGACTCTTTTTTATCACTTCGGCTTTGGCGCAGAATCAGCCGTCGAGTAGCATGTATGTATATGCTCAAAATGGCGAGTCTTTTTATTTGGTTTTAAACGGAATACGCCAAAATTATTATCCTCAGAGCAGTGTTCAATTAAGCGGATTAACAGGTACAGATTACTCGGTACAGGTAGTATTTAAGAACGGGCATTTAGGTAAAATTGGGCCGGTCAATTGTTCTATTGTAGACGCGAGTTTTCAGTATGGGCAAAGTATTTATAAAGTTGGGATTAACGATATGGGCTTTTATGACTTTACTCTGGAGCATTTTTTTCCGGGCTTTACTTTAATGCCAACCAATCAAACACACCATGTTGTTAGTTATCATAACGTTACTTATGATCAGCCGCCTGCTCATCATCCTTTTCATCCTATATCAGGACAAGCGATCGGTTCAACAATAACTTGTTTACCAACATGCACACCAAACCATCATGTTTGCGGAATAACATCCACTACAGAAGTTGCACAGCCTGCGCCCCCGGCTAATCCAATGCCCAATTATAATGGAGTCGTTGGTTGTGCAGACTGGCCTATTTCTGATCAAGATTTTCAAAGAGCCTTACAAAGCATTCAGAAAAAAGATTTTGACCGTACAAAACTTGTGGTGGCCAAGCAAATTACAAGAGTAAATTGCTTAACAGCACTACAAGTCAAAAAAATAGCCTCTTTATTTGACTTTGATAGCGCAAAACTTGAATATGCAAAGTTTGCCTATGAACACACCTATGACATAGGTAATTATTTTATTGTGAACGATGTGTTTGACTTTGATAAAAATGCTAGAGAGCTAAGCCTATACATCACCAATAAATAAAAGGGCTTTAAAAATCTTAGTAGATCTTATTCAGTCAATGCGGCCTTAATTTTCACTAGCGTTTTAAGTAAAGGCTTTAGCTGATCTAAAGGCAGCATGTTTGCTCCATCAGAACGTGCGTTTTTTGGCTCAGGATGAGTCTCAATAAAAAGACCATTAGCCCCTACGGCAATAGCAGCCTTGGCAATGGTGTCTATGCCTTGGGGTGTTCCGCCTGTTACTCCTGAAGCATTATTTGGCCTTTGAACACTATGTGTGACATCCATAATGACAGGAAAACCATTTTTTTGCATCAATGGAATATTTCTAAAATCGACTACCAAATCAGCATAACCAAAAGAATTGCCTCGTTCGGTTATTAAAACATGTTTGTTATTGTAGTGGGTGATTTTTTCGGCCGCATATTTCATAGTAGATGCCGATGCAAATTGTCCTTTTTTGATGTTGATTATTTTACCGGTTTGCGCGGCAGCTTTAAGTAAATGTGTTTGTCGACATAAAAAGGCTGGTATTTGCAATACATCTGCCACTTCAGCAGCCATTTCAGCTTGTTGTTCAGTGTGTATGTCTGTTAGTATAGGCACATTAAAATGCTGTTTTACTTGCTGTAAAATGTGTAGTGATTTTTCAATACCTATGCTTGAGAATGATTCAACAGAGGTTCTATTCGCTTTTTCAAAAGACGCTTTAAAAATATAAGGCAAGCCCAATTCATCTGTGATGGTCTTACATTTCTTAGCAATTTGAAAACAATTTTCTTGGCTTTCGACTGCGCAAGGTCCTGCAATTAAAAAAAAGTCAGATGTATTTTGAAGTGTGTGGTATAAATTTTTCATCCCCCCTAAAAGAATTAACGTATGATATACATTTTACCAAAGCCTTTTTTAAAGTACGCATCGGCGCCAGAAGTTCTATGCTTAATCTCTTCACCATTATGCTTAATAATTGCGCGGTATAAATAGGCGCCATTAGCCAGCTTATCTCCATAACGGTCAGTGCCATCCCACCGAAAAGAACTAATGTTTTTGCCAATATGCAGTGGCCCTAATTCGTCTTTGTTGATTTCTCTAACCAGCTTACCGCTTACAGTTAAAATTTGAATTTTAAACACATCAGGTACAGTACTTCCTGTTAAGGTAAACACAAACTGAGTATGGCTAGAAAACGGGTTGGGGTAATTTACAATTTGTGTGATAGACGATTCTAACACCACCTCAAAAGTGATTTCATAAGGCTCAGAAGCCGCTTTGTTTGAAGACTTATCCCAGGCTTGAACGCGCAGGGTGTAAATACCATCTTTAGTAAATTTAGGGCTTAACCCCACCTTAAAGTGTTCATTGTTTGCAGAGGCTAAAGTTACATTTGACGTGTATAAGCTGGTTGTTGTATTAAAGTGAATCGGAATAACAGTGCCCAATGGGTCAATAAGGGCCATTTGTATGTTTGAGGTGTCGCTTATTTGATTTAGGAGCTTATTTAAATTATTGTCGGTTATACTTATTTCAATAAAAGGTTCGGCAGACACAATATCGCCATCTAAGATTCTTTGATTGTCAAAGGTCACATCAATTAAAGGGTTTATTTTATCAATGTTGAGCTTAAAGGGGATGTTTAAGAGATTATTAAAATGATACTGTTCAATTTGCCAAAGCGAATCTTCAGGGTTTACATCAACGGTTAATATGTTTTCTGAGCCCATATTAGCAGTTGAAAAGGATAGAGTGTCGTATAAAACTTCTCCAGAAAGGAGCGGAGCTTGGGTTTGGTAGGGGATATTGATAATAGATCCGTTTTGATGCAATACATTATAAGACACACGAAGAGAATCCATGTCTACTTCACTTATGTTTTCAATAGCCACAGCGAAGTGAAGACTATCGCCTTCTTCTAAAGTGTCAGCGCTTAAATACAAGCCCTTTTTAGGATTTATAGCTGCTTCAGGAGCCGTTTCATATAAGACATGCCAGTATGAAGGTTGAGCGGGGTATTCATTTACGCTGTCTTTTAAAAAAGAGCGAAGTTTAATATTCGGAAAATTATTTGCTGTGACAAGCGTCGATAAATTCAAAACATCTGAGGAGAGTAAGTCATAAGAGTGCAACACTTGATTGTTTTGATCTAATATTTCTAGACCAATGCTGTCTTGAAAGTCATTTTCTGTATTTTGATACTTCCAATGTAAGCTTTGCCATGCTGATGCAGGTCCGATTAGGGGGGATGTGTGTTTGCCAGAATTACCTAATCCTTCTAAATCAACAGAAAGTGAAATATTTTGATTAATACTATCGCCTACAATTTCTTGCGTGGTAGACGGATCGCCAATCTTGGTAAAGAAAATCCAAGGGCGGTCATCAGGCAAAGTGTCTAAAGCAAAAGCACCTAAATTATTTAATGATTGTTTAAGACTCGAGCTATTGAGTGTTGTACCGGTTTGATAATCTACTTTTCTTACCGTATAGATTAAAAGATAGTGCCCGTTGGGGATTTTATTTTGTAGCATACTCGCTAGTGAGTCTATCTGTTCTGGATGATTGGCTAAAAAGGAGAAGTACTGTTTGGTATGCACAGGGAAATTTGAGTTGCAGTTATTAGAATTAGACTCCCACAGATTATTGCCATTACCAAAATCATTTTCTGGATAATTTATGGTATCTCCATTTACAATATTGGCAACCTCCCAAGGCTTTAGAGTGATTGGATCTATCACAGCTACTTTAAATGCGGGTTGTCCTCCGCAAGCATTTTTTCCTTGTAATATGCCATTAATGCTAAAAAAGGTGCCGTCTAAATCAGTGATCCATTGTCGACCAATTACATTACAAAATAAAGAAGCAGAAGAAGAATCATACGTAATGTTTCTACTTGGTTTATTGTATTGTAGAGATGAAAATGTATTGTGTTTGAGTTGATAGAAATGATCTTGCCCCCATCCGGTTTTACCTGATATAAATTGAAAAGAATGCTCACGCCATTTTAATGAATCTGGGTCTAAAGCCTTGGGGCTACAACGCCAAAAATACACAATACTATCTGTAGTAATAGGGAAAGACGCATTCCATTCTACTACACCACCTGATGAAGATATAATGGTTTCTTGCTTGACAGGGCTATTGTATGCATCGGTTGTGTCGAGCTGAAGGATGTATTCTTTTTCTTGAGCTAGAGTATTAGCTGTAGAGGCCTTTAAAGGAAACGAGAGCCAGTCAACCACTTGATAATTATAGGGGTAAACAGGGATAATTTCATTAGAGCTTATAACAAGAGAGGCATTAACATCATTTAGGGTATTGTTGTTTAATTCAGAAGCTTCATCTATTAAATTTAACGGGTCAATAATAACCTTAAAGGTATTAAGCCCTACCCCAATGGAACCGTTAATGGGCAATGTAAACCTAAGAGTATCGTCAAATGCAATAGGAGATGCAGTAAAGTTGTAGACCTCTTGTTGCCCACCTGGAAATGTGCGCTGAACGGCAATAGCTACTTGCTGAGTGTCTGTAATACCTAAATTAGCACAACGCACCAACAGATCAAAACTATCGACAGCCAAAGAGGGGTTTTCAGGGTTAAAAGCTATATAAGAAGGCTCTATTACAGCATAATCTACTTTTTTATTGGCCGTGAGTTGTAATGAAGGATCGCCGTGTAATACGGTCTCAAAACCTGTAATTTTAACTAATGGCGCATTTGGGTTGTTTAAGATAGATTCTTCAATGCTAATTTGTAAGAGTTCACCTATGCTTGCAGCGTAGTGATTTTTAGACATGTTACTGTATATTTTAGCGGTTAAATTATCAAGGTAACTTGGCAAGCCTTGATCTGATTGGGCAATAAAACCAATGGCTGCTTTTTGTTTTTCAAATACAAATTTTTCCGAGATACTTGAGAATAGATTTTGATGAATATCACCCGCATAACACCCGTTAGATAAGATGAAGAAGTATTTATTTTGGTTGTTATAGGTGGATGGATTTTCTAAGCCAATGTCAAAACTTGAGGTAGAAGAGTGCCCAAAAAAACTTAGAAATGCAGCCCCTTTGTTAATAATAGTAGTAATTGAATCTGCTAAATTGAAATCAATAGGATCGGCAGTAGATTTATAAAATTCAAAAACATTTGCCCCGTAATGATCGCTTTGAATAATGTTTTTATACTTGGTTAAGTAAGACCGAAATGTATTTTGCTCAGATTGATTGATTCCGCCACCAAAATGCAATATTTTTTTATGCCAAAGCTCATCTGAAATAGGCCCCACTTGATCATAATTATCAATGGCTTGTTGATGAGCTTCTGCCTTTTCAAGGTAATCGTATACATGCTCGTTGTTTAGAGCCGCAAGTCTGCCAGTGGCAATCTTAGGCAAAGGCAAAGAGCGATCCATTACTGAGAAGTAAAAATCACAAGCCGGTGAGCTATAAGAAGGCACAAGATTGTTTTGTTGCGCAATGCTGTTTTTTCTGGCAGATTGGTTTGCATCCATCACTGCCTTACCAATTAAAAACAAATGTTTAGGCTGCGCGCTGGTTTGGGTATACAAATACCGACAGACATTCTCAATAGCAGAAGGATGTTTTTGAACACCTAAAGCAAACTGGTCACTCAATTGATCGATATAACAAACCAAAGGATCATGCCCTAAACTAAGTTTGTGAGCGGCATACTCATTTACAGACATTTCTAACTTGGGATGCGTCACAATTAAAAATAAAGAGTCTTCATTAAGCGTGCTGTAATCTACAAAACGCCCATTATTCCCGATTGGAGTAATAGAATTTACATTGCTAATTTCACTTTGTGCTGAAATAAAAAGAGTTTTAGACTCGGCAGTATTTGATGCAGGCACAACACCAGATAAGCTTGATCCAGCTTGATTTAACACAATTCTTCTATGGTCAGATAAATCATACAAGGCTGTGGGGTTAGAAGGGGCATTGCCTGAAAAAGAAATGTGGTAAGGATTTAAACCATTGTTTTCTAATTCAAAATCTAGCACGGTAAATGGGCTAGAAAACGTAAAGTTTTTGGCATATTTGAGCTTGGCATAACTAATGGCCATCCGAGTGGTTGAGCCTGTAGGGTTTAAGGTGAAATTTAAAGTATTATTGCCTGAGTTTATACTGATAGGAGAGTCTTCAAATTTTAGGTATTTATCAGATCCAATTAAAGTATCTAATAAAGAGGTGCCATTAAAGGAAATACTAAGATCTTTTTGTTTGTTATTTGTGCCAATGATAAAAAATGAAAGTTCTGGCGTAAAAGAAGCATTAAGCGCGTCAATAGTGAAGACTTCATTTTTCTGTGAGGTAAAGTCACCACTCATCCACCCTTCTCCTAACACATAACCCTCAGTATGTTTAACTTTAGCATCGCCTTGATAATAACGGTCTGAATAGACATTAACAGATTCTTCAATAAAATAGGGTTCAAGCAAACTTGTATTTACCGCAGCACTAGAGATATTACTAAGCCTAAATACAGAAGCCGAAGGCTTTAGGGTCAAAAAATAAGAAATAGTATCGTTGAAATTACTGTAATAAGGGTTGGTGAGCTGATCTAGAGAACCATAAAGAAGAGAGTCTGTAAGACCAGAGTTTTTCTGGGCATAAAATTCAATAAAATCATTACTATCAAACGAAAAATCATTTTCGCCTTCAATGTGTATGTAAACAGGTTTGCCATAGCCATAAATCTCTATATTTCTAGGATCAATATTATCGATGTTATGCACCCCTAGCGCATCAAAGCCAGCCTTTAGTTCGGTATATGAAATCTGGTGAATGCCACTTTTAGAAACCGGAAATTTGTAATACGTTAAGCTATGATCAATCCACTGGTTATTGTATGACTGAGCCATTAAAAAAAAAGGGCTTAGCAGACATATAATAAGACAGCGCATACAGGTCATTTAATGGTATAAGATAGTGAGAAAACATGCGAGTATAGACCAGCCGCGACATCGCCAATATCGGTGAGGGCATAATCAATACTAAGATCTTGAATCTTTACTCCAATGCCCATATTGGGTTGTATAGTCAAAAACTCTCTGTTGCCAATATCATTGGTTTGTCTTTGAATATTGCCAAATCCAAAACGTAGGTAAGCTAATTTTTTATAGTCTAATTCTACGCCCAAATGAGGGTCAAGACCTAATGGGTCTCCGTTAATCAATACATTTCGTTTGCCATCAGTGGTGAGGTCAATATTTATTTCTGGCAGGATGCCTATTTTATCTCCCACATGAAATCGGTAGGCGGCTCCAAATATAAATTTTGGTAAAGTAATCTCTGTGCCGTTTTGCGGGATCTCATTTCCGGTTAAGGTAAAGACTTCTTGAGTGCGGTCATCTAAACGATAAGACCATGCATTTACAGTAGTGGTAATGTCTTTAGCTAAAACACCAATAGAAAGGTTGTTTTTGTGATACTGTAACCCTAGGTCTATACCAAAGCCCCAAGCAGAGGCAAAAGCGCCTACTTTTCTATGAATAATTTTAGCTGAAGCCCCCAAATCGACATGTTTAAGAATGCCTCTTCGGGCATAGGACACTAAAAAAGCATAATCGGCTGCAGAGAACGAAGTGATGTTGTCATAATTCACATTGCCATTTTGATCGATTAAATCAATGGTATTAGGGATGTCGTCTATGCCAAATCTGATAAAGCTAATCCCGATTGCAGAGGCGCTGTCTAAATTGTGGGCGCCTGCCACGTAATCGAATTTGGCAATACCTGCAAAATATTCAGCGTGCATAGCAGTGATATCGAATTTTCCAGGGGTGTTGAGTAATCCTGAAGGATTCCAGAATCCGGCTTCTGCGCCTTGGGTGGTGGCTACAACAGAAGAAGCCCGTCCAAAAGCATCAGCGCCAACGCCAATAGATAAAAACTCATTGCTGTATTTAGGCGCCTGAGCCCAAAGATGAAAGCCAAATAAATATCCCCCCAAAAAACAAAAAACACTACGTGTCATACCTTTTTAAAATTACATATTTATGTTTAGATAACTGCTATACAAATTTTTAATTGTGTAAAGCGCCCATTGTTTATTTACACTTTGTATTTTTGCAAGGTGTTTTTTATAAAAGCTCTACCAAATATAGCAACCCTTTTCAATCTTTTTTTAGGGGTTGCGGGGATTGTATTTACCTTTAATACTCAGCTTGAAATGGCCGCATTTTGTATTGTTGTGGCAGCAGTGTTAGATTTTTTGGATGGATTTTTAGCCCGTTTATTAGGAGTGTCAAGCGCCATAGGTAAACAACTTGATTCACTGGCTGATCTTATTAGTTTTGGCTTGTTGCCTTCTATGATACTGTTTCAGTTTATTCGCATTCATCAAAACCAGTATTTTGAAGATTGGCAAATAGGCACGCCCTTTTTTTATGAGAGTTTATGGGCGTTTTTAATTGTGATATGTGCAGCGCTTCGCTTGGCTAAATTTAATGTGTCAGACAATCAAGAACACCACTTTGTGGGGGTGCCCACTCCTGCAATTGCTCTTTTTGTAGGATCAATTACGCTTTTGTTATTTGATGAATTACGCCTTAACCTTTATGTGGCACCGCAATGGCAAGCCATAGTATATTTACAAGAAAAGCGCAGAATTTCAGAGTTTGATTTACAATTAGTAGATCTGTTTTTTGCAAAAAACAGATACATTATTTTATCTGTTTGTTTGTCTGTGCTGATGGTTTTACCCTTCAAGTTTATGGCCTTTAAGCCTAAAAGTAAATCACTAAAAGCGCATTTTCCGCAAATTATATTTCTGTTTTTGAGTCTTTTAATCTTAGGTTATTTTGGATGGACACATCATGTGTTTGCAGCTTTTCCAATTATGTTTCTTTTGTATCTTGTTATGTCAATCCCTCTAAATTTTAAACGATGAATTACAATGCTCATATTCATATTATGCCGCACGACACTATTTTAGATCCGCAAGGCCAGGCAGTGAATGATTCTCTAAAAAAACTAGGCTTTCAAACTATTGAAAATGTACGAGTGGGTAAAAAAATTTCATTTTCAATTCATGCAGATTCTAAAGAAATAGCTCAAAATAAAGCCAAAGAGGCTTGTGAAAAATTATTAGTGAACAAAATAGTAGAATCTTACAAGATTGAGATTCTTGAAAATTAACTTCTTTTTTTTTCTTTTTTTTGGGGGGATGAGTATTACGGCTCAAAGCTCCTTAAAGGCGCCTGTCTTAACTAAAGAGAAAACTAGTGTTTTTACTTTAGATTTAACCAATCAAAGCGCTTGCAGTGTGGTGGGATATTTTAGGCGCAAAATCACAAAAGGGAGATATAAAATTTATTCTAAGAATAGCGCGCCTGTATCTTTAAATTTGAATACTGAGCATACGCCAAGCGAACACTATTTTTATACGACTCTTTTGAATCAACAGGTTGATTCTGTGCAATTTATTTTTGAGACAGAAACGTCTTTTTCATTACAAATTGTGCCACTTGCCCCTAAGAAGGGACATGCTAAAGTAAGCACGCCTTCACCCATAGAATGCGTATGTAGCGCACCAAAAATAGTAGAGAGAGAAGATTGGTGTAATGCGAGTTGTCCTATTGACCAAACGCCAGACACGAGTGATGTTACACATTTGGTGATTCATCATACGGCCGATCAGCAGTATTCTGGTTCTGGGACTGATTTTTCTCAGGTAGTGAATTATTATTATCAGCTTCACACCGATGTATTTGGGTGGGATGATATAGGGTATAATTATTTAATAGACCCTGATGGCGTAGTGTATCAAGGGCGTGCGTCAGGGTTAAAAGGCGCTCATTTTTCATGCATGAACGATTCAACATTGGGGATTGCTTTGATTGGTGATTTTCAAGTAGAGCAACCAAGCACACAAATGCTAGAGGTCTTAGATTCACTCTTGCTTTATGAGACTTGTGATAAAGGCATTAATGTTTTAGATGCGCAGTATCATTTGGCTTCAGACTTGCAACTCTCTAGAATCATTGGTCATTTAGATGGCAATGCATCTTTAGAAGGATGTCCTTCGGGTACGGTTTGCCCGGGGCAAAATGTGTATCCGCTTTTAAATGCATTTAGAGATTCAGTACTCACAGATTCATGTTTGATAGGGCAAACAGATTTGTATTACGATAATGAATTTACCCAAATAGAGACCTTTCAAAGCTCAGAAGATTCAATTTCTATGGCTTTTGTTCAGAAATTCTGGCAATGGCAAGATTCAACTTTTTTAAATACACCCTTTACGACTGCTAGTTTTTTATCTACGGATAGTGTTTTAGATGGATCGGATTCACTATTGTTTTCGCAGATGTTTGAGTCTGATTCTTTAGAAGAGAGCTATTCATTTTCTTTTGCCTACCCGCTTCAAAACAGTTTAACAAGTCTTTATTTGATTACTAAATTAGATGCTACAAATGCCATTGAAGAGTTAGATGAATCGAATAACTATTATGTGTTTCCGCTTATAGAACTGGAACCTCCGGTGGTGGGGTCTAACATAATGAATGTGGATGACACCCCAGTGTTTTATCCTAATCCGACCAATGATTTTTTGTATTCTAAGGATATAGTAAAAGACATTACACTATACAATACACTTTTACAACCTGTGCTTTGGCGTAGCAGTATGCCGATAGATTTGCGGGATTTAGAGGCGGGGGTGTATTATGTAAGCTACAGCTATAATAATAAAAACAAGCTTTCAAAAATTATAAAACAAAAATAAATGTGCTTACTTATTCTCCGGAAACCAGCGATTCTGGAAGAATAAAAACGAGAGTATACCTATAGAGATGGATGTATCTGCTACATTGAAAATAGGCTGAAAAAATTGCACACGTGCTCCGGCATAACCAGTTAAATCAATGATTTTCCAATCGGGCCAACAACAAAAGTCTATAATGGGTAGGTAAATCATATCCACAACGCGTCCTTGTAAGAAACTTTCGTACCCTTCGCCCATAGGCACTACTTTGGCAACTTCAAATAAACTATCAGTAAAGAATAAACCATAGAACAGTGAGTCAAATAAATTACCTACTGCTCCTGCTAAAACCAATCCGGCGCAGATTAACATGCCGGTATGTACCTTGGCTTTTTTACTGTATTTGTATAGGTAATAAAATCCAACAATAGAAAAGATAATTCTAAAAGTAGTTAGAGCAATCTTGCCCCAAACCCCACCAAATTCAAAACCAAAGGCCATACCTGGGTTTTCTGTAAAATGTATACGGAACCAGTCAAAAATAATCAGCTCTTGCCCAATTGACATATTGAGCTTTACCCAAATTTTACTTAGTTGGTCAATGCCTAAAACAAGAAAAAATACAAAAAGAGATAGGCGCATTAAAAATCTATGATTAAGTCCTTTGATTCTTTTTTGCCTCTATGCTTTGTGTAGCATGCGGCACAACGCGTAAACGCTCTTTTGAGATTAACCGACCTGTATCACGGCATATCCCATAGGTTTTGTTTTCAATGCGAATAAGCGCATCTTCTAGGTTTTTAATGAATTTTTTTTCGCGTGTAGCAAAGCGAGCAGTATCTTCTCTAGATAAAACGTCGGATCCATCTTCTAGCATTTTAAATGTAGGAGAAGTATCTTCAGTGCCATTGTCATTTTCTTTAGAAATGGCAGCCTTTAACAACTCGTAGTTTTCTCTCGCTTCTGCAAGCTTTTTTTCAATGAGTTCTCTAAACTCCTGAAGCTCATTGTCGTTGTATCTTGTTTTTTCTGCCATAAATGCAAGCTTAGTTACGCAATTTATAAAACTTAACGAATATGCAAAATAAATTTAACGTTTTTTTGTAAAAACAAAGATTAGTTGTGTTTGCTTAGCCAGATATGAGTTTGAATGCCTGCTTCAATTTCAATAGAAGTATTGGGTGTATTAATAGAAGAATCAATGGTCAATTGCGCACACAAAGTTTCTTTACAGATATAGGTTTTGTTTTGCGTAATAGCCAGGTCTAATTCTGGATTAGAAAGTAACGAAACCTCAATTTTATCTGTAACCTCTAATCCTTTTTCTTTGCGTAAATTTTGAATGCGATTGACAAGTTCTCTGGCTAATCCTTCATTTTTCAAGTCTTCAGATATAGCAACATCAAGTGCCACAGAAATAGATCCTTCAGACGCAATTTTTAAGCCTTCAGCATCAGAGGTTTGTAAAATCACATCTTCAAGAGAAATATCAAAAGACTGATCTTCACATGACACAGAATAAAGCTCTCCCTTTTCAAGGGCAAGGATTTCTTCAGAACTTAGATTGGTAATCTTTTCGGCTACTTGTTTCATATACTTGCCGCATTTTTTACCCAGTGTTTTAAAGTTTGCCTTAGAGGTTTTCTTAAATATAGGATCAGAGGCGTCAGCGTAGGTAATAGATTTTACGTTTATCTCTGATAAGATTAAGTCTTTTATAGCTTCAACTTGTTCTTGTTGGGTTTTATGTTGTGCAACAAAAATGAGTTTTTCTAAAGGTTGGCGCACTTTTATTTTTTCTTTTTTACGTATAGATAAAGCCAATGAACAGATTTTTTGTGCCTGATCCATTTTTTGTTCAAGTGTTTTGTCAATTAAAGAAGAGATGCTTTCAGGAAAATCAACAAGGTGAACAGAGGTGTGAGAGCCAGTTAAATCTTGGTATAATTGATCACTATAAAAAGGGGCAATGGGCGCCACCAATTTACTGATGGTTAAAAGACAGGTGTGCAAAGTGGTATATGCAGCTTTTTTATCGGCGGTAAATGCCCCAATCCAGAACCGTTTTCTTGACAAACGAACATACCAGTTACTTAAGTGTGCCACGACAAATTCGCTAATTTCTCTGGCGGCCCTTGTGGGTTCGTAGTTGGTATATTGCTCATCTACTAATGCAACGAGTGAATTTAATTTTGACAGTACCCAACGATCAAGTTCAGAAAATTCAGCTTCATTTTTATGGGTGTCAAAATCAAATTGATCTACATTGGCGTAAAGGGCAAAAAAAGCATAAGAGTTATAAAGAGCTCTGAAAAATTTCTTTTGTACTTCTTCAATGCCTTCTAAATCAAACTTTAAGTTATCCCAAGGCTGGGCATTTGAGATCATGTAAAACCGTGTTGCGTCTGGCCCGTATTTAGCAATGGTTTCAAACGGATCAGCAGCGTTACCTAGTCGTTTAGACATTTTTTGGCCATTCTTATCTAACACTAATCCGTTAGACACCACGTTTTTATAGGCTACTGAATCAAAGCACATGGTGGCAATAGCGTGTAAGGTGAAAAACCATCCGCGGGTTTGATCGACCCCTTCGGCAATAAAATCAGCCGGATATCCTAAAGCATTTTCAATTTTTTCTTTATTTTCAAACGGATAATGCCACTGTGCATAAGGCATGGCTCCAGAGTCAAACCAGACATCTATTAAATCGGTTTCTCGATATAGTTTTTTGCCAGATTTAGAAACTAAAACAATATCATCTACATAAGGGCGGTGCAAATCTATTTTGTCGTAGTTGTCTTCTGAAAAGTCTTCTGGTGTAAAGCCTTCTAGCGGGTTTTTATCCATCCCCCCAACACTCACAGAATACACACATAAACCATACAACTCTTTTAAAGACCCCACGCATAGTTGTTCGCTGCGGTCTTCTGACGACCAAATCGGAATGGGAATACCCCAATACCGCGAGCGCGATAAATTCCAGTCTTGGAGGTTTTCAAGCCAATTACCAAACCTGCCGGTGCCGGTAGAGGCGGGCTTCCAGTTTATTTTTTTATTGTTGGCAATCAGCTTGTCTTTTACAGCAGTTGTTTTCACAAACCACGAGTCTAAAGGGTAATACAAAACAGGTTTATCTGTACGCCAACAGTGTGGGTAATTGTGGGCATATTTTTCAACTTTAAACGCTTTATTTTCTTCTTTTAGGTGGATGGCAATTTGCACATCTACAGATTTTTCTGGGGCTTTGTCTTTTTCGTAGTATTCGTTTTTCACGAATTTACCCGACAGAAAACCAAGACCTTCTCTAAATTTTCCGGTAGTATCTACAAGGGGCACCAAATCGCCGTTTTCATCTTTAATCAGCATGGGGGGCACTCCAGCTTTTTTAGCCACCAGGGCATCGTCAGCTCCAAATGTGGGAGCGGTGTGTACTATACCTGTACCATCTTCAGTGGTCACAAAATCACCTGCTATGACCACAAAAGCCTTCTCTGGGGTTTCAAAAGGTTTGGCCACATCCATCAGCGGATGGTATGTTAAGCCTACTAAATCGTTGCCTTTATGCGTACTTACTATTTTATAAGGGATATTCTTGCCGTTGTTTTGATAGCCACTTAAATCATTTGTAGGCTCACCTGAAAAATGTTTAGCGATGAGGTTTTCAGCCAAGACAACGCGTATTTTTTTGTGCGTATACGCATTGAAGGTTTCAATAAGTACGTAATCGATTTTTTCTCCAATGGTGAGCGCGGTGTTAGAAGGAAGCGTCCAAGGGGTGGTGGTCCAGGCGAGCATATGTACGTCTTGTTTGCCGAAAAGTGTTTCTTTTTGGGGGGATGATCTAAGCAAAAACTGTGCGACTACAGTAGTATCTTTCACATCTTTATAACAGCCTGGTTGATTCAGTTCATGAGAAGAAAGCCCTGTGCCTGCAGCAGGAGAATAGGGTTGAATGGTGTATCCTTTATATAATAGTTGTTTGTCGTACAAGCGTTTTAAAAGCCACCAAACCGATTCAATGTATTTGTTTTTATAGGTAATGTATGGGTTTTGCATGTCGACCCAATAGCCCATTTTATCGGTGAGATTATTCCAATGATCAGTATAACGCATGACCGTTTCACGACATTTTTTATTATACTCTTCTATCGATATTTTTTGACCGATGTCTTCTTTGGTAATGCCAAGTTCTTTTTCGACACTAAGTTCAACGGGCAATCCGTGGGTGTCCCACCCGGCCTTTCGCTCTACGCGAAAGCCTTTTTGTGTTTTGTAGCGGCAAAAGATGTCTTTGATGGTTCTAGCCATCACGTGGTGAATACCAGGCATACCGTTCGCCGAAGGCGGGCCTTCAAAAAACACAAACGGATTGCCCTTGTCTTTGTCAGAGACACTCTTCTCAAAGACATTTTTATCCTTCCAGAATGTTGCAATTTGCTCCGCAATTTGCGGAAGGTTTAAGGTTTTATAGGTATTGAATTTTTTCATCTTGTCAAGAGACGCTATGTAAAAGTAAAAAACAGTTGTATACTAAAAGGTTATTTCTTATTAGAATCTACCACAATGCGCTCTTCTCTATTTACAAGCTCCCAGGCGGTGTAAAAGATAAGGCGAGTGATGTTTTCCATTTTTTGAAAATCTATTTTTTCTTTCGTATCGGTATGTTTGTGGTAATCGGCATGTACGCCATTAAAATAAAAGATCACCGGAATGTTGTTTTTGGCAAAGTTGTAATGGTCGCTTCTGTAGTAAAAACGGTTAGGTTCATTTTCAACGTTATACCGGTAATCTAGATCAATTTTAGTGTAATCGGTATTGGCTTTTTCAGAGATGTTATGCAGTTCTGAACTTAGTTTGTCTGAGCCAATTAAATACACATAATTACCATTGGTATGGTTGGTGTCAATGCGTCCAATCATGTCAATATTTAAGTTTGCTACGGTGTTTTTTAAATCAAACACCGGAAAGTCTGTATAATATTTAGAACCCAATAAGCCTTTTTCTTCACCAGATACTGGCATGATTAACACAGATCTTCTGGGGCCTTTGCCGTCTTGTTTGGCTTTTTTAAAACTCTCAGCTATTTCTAAAAGGGCAGCGGTACCGGAGGCATCATCGTCGGCGCCATAATAAATTTTTCCGTCTTTTTTGCCTAAATGGTCGTAGTGAGCAGTGAGCACAACGAGCTCTTCTTTTTTATCTGTGCCTTCGATATATCCGAGCACATTTTCTGAGGATAGATCTTTTTTCTTTCGATTTACAGCAATTTCTACCGACGTTTTAATCGTAAAGCTAAAGGGCGTTTTTTGTGTTTTCTTCTTTGCTTTTTTAAAGGGATAAGGGCTGTTGTTAAACAGAGAGTTTTGCACGGCCTTTGAGACATGAAAATGTGGGGCGTATTTTGAAGCGTTTGAATCTGTTTTAAGCCGCACATAGTCTTTGTTGATGTAATGGTCTAGCGCTTTGGCGTCAACCTTATAATGGTCATCTAAAATAATGACAGCTTTTACGCCTTTTTCTTTGGCTTTTTGCACTTTGGTGCGCCAGTGTTTGGTCCAAAAATCGGCTTGTTTTTTATTTTCTTTTAAAAGCGATTTAGGCGCTCCTTTCAAAATAACAATGATTTTATCAAATACATCCACATCTTTATAATCGTTGTAAAACTCTGACTCAATCCCATACCCTAAGAAAAGAACGTCATCTGCTGAATACACGCCGTTTTCAAATCCTCTGAAATAAAAGAAATCTTCAAAGAAATCATAAATAGTATCAGAACCCACATTTAGAAAAGAATTACCCGCTTTTTGAGCTTCGAGCGGAAATTCCTGATAATATCCTTGTTTTAAATTGTTTATTGGAGGGATGCCTAAGGCTTGAAAGTGTTTTTTCATATAACGGGCTGCTTTTTTTTGACCAAGCATTCCGGTTTCACGTCCTTCTAGACTATCAGAAGCTAAAACATAGAGGTGTGTTTTTAAGTCTTTGGCCGTAATCATTTCTGCGTATTTTTTTTGAGAAAACGCAACACTCATCCCCCCAATAATAAAAGCAATAAATAATAAATGTTTCATGATGGATCAATTTTTTGAACACGCATTAAATGACGGCCACTCTCAAACTCAGCGTCTAAAAACGCTTTAAGAATGTCTTTCGCCTGATCTATAGAAATAAATCGAGCAGGCAAGGCAAGCACATTGGCGTTGTTATGCGCTTTAGCCAGTTGGGCGATTTGAGGCGACCAACAAAGCGCCGAACGAATGCCTTTATGTTTGTTGATGGCCATATTAATGCCGTTGCCAGATCCGCAAATCACAATGCCTTTTTGGGCCCGTTTGTTTATGACAGTAGACGCTACTAAATGAGCATAATCGGGGTAATCTACGCGGTGATCATGGTGCGGGCCTAGATCGATTACTTCAATGTCTTGATTGGTTAAATAGGTGATAAGCTCTGCTTTAAGTGCAAAGCCAGCATGGTCAGAACCTATGGCGAATGTCATGTTTTGGGCTTAGAGTAAAGTTTAATTAAATGGTAAATATTGGCTATAGAAAGGTAGGCGTTCAAGGCAAAGACGGGCCATGCGTTTTGCTTAATAAAACAATACACCACAAAAATAAGCGCACCAATTAAATTGAGAATACGCAAGGTTTTGATGTTTTTCATGCTCAAGGAGAGCGCTACAAAAATAAAACCAATATAGCCTAAGTATTCAATGAGTTGATCGCTTTGCATGGTTTGCAAAGGTAAGAACTTCTGTATGAGTTTCTATGAAAGGTCTTTAAGAATATGCTCAAAAATCTCACCAACAGCCGGACAATAATCAATATTAACAAGATGCAGCTCGATGTGTTTGCTGAAATTTCGATCGGTATGGGGGTAATTCTTACAGGCTTTTGGCCTAACCTCATAGATTTGGCAGGTATTATCTTGGTTTAAAAAGCAGCAAGGACTTTGGTTAAAAACCATATCGTCGTCCTGATCAAAAATGACGTGCTTGGTTAAAAATTCTCCGACCCCTATTTTAAGATAATTAGCAATGCGTTTAGCATCCGTTTTTGTAATGATTGGGGGGATGGATTTACAGCAATTGGCGCAAGATAAGCAATCGGTCTGTTCAAATACCTTATGGTGTATTTTAGTGGCTTTTTGGTCTAGCTTTTGAATGCGTTTCAGCGCAGATATTTTCTTGGCACTATGTTTCACTTACAAATTACACTTACTCGTTAGGAAGAAAACCAACATGAAGAGTCGCGCAGACATCCTTGTTGTTGTCATTTGATTTGAGGTCTACCTGTAATATTCGAGAAGATTCAAAGCGTACATCTAAATGTGGATGTTTTTGATCTTTTGACGTGTAGAGTAGTGTTTTGGTTTCGGGGTCAACAAGCTCAAAATACACATTGCTTTGCACTTCAGAAGATGGGCTAATTCGATAGGATTGTCCTTTGTAAAAGGAAACCATGGTGCTTGTTGTATTTTGTGCGTTTAACTCCGTTGGGTTAATTTGGCCGTTGTGTAAATACGGGTGGATGTTTGTTTGGTTGTGGCGCTTGTCAAAACAGTCTAAGGATGTAAATCCACAGAGTATTGTAAATAAAGAGCTAAAGCAAAAAAAAGCTAAAAAAGTACGGAGCGAGAAGTTCATGTTTTTTGTTTTGTACCTCTCTTTACGTGGATGGTGAAAAAAAGTTTCTTTTTATAGAGAGTTCTTTTCAAAAGCTCTAAGAGACTATATTATCTCTTATGGCTACAATTTTTTCAAAAAGCGCCATAAAGTCGCTTTGAGTCATTTGTATTTGATTCTCGCCCTTTATTAACAATTGATTAGACGAATCAAGAACCACTGCTTCGGGGTTTTCTGATTGTGTTTTAAATGACCTGTAAATTTCAAGTAGCTCATGAGTATGCTCAACGGTTTGTTGCGTTTTAGGATCTATTTCGCTGGTCTTTTTTAAAAGGGCGTTTAAGTTATACAATGCATACACTTGATCGGCAATAACTTGAGCCAAGGCCTGGTTAGATTTATCTAGGCTATACAGGTTTGAGGCTAAATATAAGGTTTCAATAAACCCGCCATACATCATAAGTGAAGACACGGTAGCATTTTCACTTTCTTTAAGGTGGGCATCGGCAATCCAATAGATTTCAGAGACAATTTTAAGCATCGAATCTCTTTCTTCTAGGTTGTATTCTACTCTGTCGATCATTTGACTATCAAAGGCATCCATAACCCCGAGGTCTTCAGCAAGTTTTTTGGCAGAAGAGATGTAAAACCGAAGATCTTGTTGTTGATCAAAAAGCGTAGCGTAACACAAATCAGCACAATACACGCCAAGGTTAATGGCTTTTTGATTGGTAGTTTGGTAGTGTTTGTAATTATCAGGCGCGTTTAAAAAGTCATAATGGTAATCTACACCCGTTTTTTTTATTAAGATGCTGGTTTCCATCGGAGATGGGATCATATAAAAAAAGTTTTTTAGAGCTTGGACATCACCATCTGTACGCAGAGAAGTATCATGTATTGTGACTGGCTGTGTTTCTGTGCTTTCACATGCACACATACACAAAAATACGCAGTATAACACTTTATTTTTCAGCTTACTATACATTACGTACTAAATTTACTGAATATCTTAATATGAGTCCAGTAATTTTTTTCAGATTTACGTTAAAAAAGGTGAGTGTTTAGAATAGCTTTGCGGGCTTTCGTTTTAAGGGCGTTAAAGGCCTAATTTCTTTTACCACAATGGCTTCTGCTTTTTTAAATGGTTGCTTGCCTAATATTTCTATATCGACCTCGCAAACCCCCACTCTAAACATAGAAAGTTCACCAGCCGCTTTTTGAGAAAGATCAATGATGCGGTCTTTTACGAATGGCCCTCTGTCATTTACTCTAACGATCACTGATTTTTGGGTGCCTTTACGAGTCACTTTCAAATAAGTACCAAAAGGCAAGGATTTATGTGCACAGGTCATGGCCTTATTGTTAAACCGCTCACCACTCGCCGTTAATCGCCCGTTGAAATAACTGGCATAATAAGAGGCTTTGCCCGATATAAACGTGTTTTTTTTGCCTGCAGGCGGTCCGCCAAACAGTAAAATAGGCATAAAGCCCCAAATAAGTATAAGGATGCGCATAATGTGTTTTATGCAAATTTAAAGATTTTTGTCTTTGCTAGCAAAAATAATAAATCTTAAGTGCTTTATTATCAATGTATTGCTTTATAAATTCTTGTGCAGATTTTACCGCGATTGAGATTAAATGTTGTTGTTTTTTTGACACCACAATATCTTTAAAATACTGTAAATCAACACCATATATTTCTTTTCCTATTTTTTTTGGATTGTCGCACACCCAAGTAAAATCAATAGCTGATTCTGTTAGCCTCTTGGCTATGTATTTGCCTTTTTTTCCGGCTCCCCAAAGAATGGTGTTCTTGTTTTGATCAAGATCTAAACTAAGAAAGTAATCCATTTTTAATTCTAAAAAGCGGTTATCCGCATAATTAGGGTGTGTACGCGAGGTGCGCGAAGGGTAATCCCTCCAAAAATGCAACACCTCTTTTATGCCGATTACGTTTAAATGGTGTTTGTACATGCGAAACACCAAGTCATAGTCTTCTGGATAGACCTTAGAAGAGAACCCTCCAATGGTTTCAAAGTCTTTGCGGTGCATCATCCAACACGGAGAGGCAATCACACATTCTTTATAAATCTCATCAAAATGTGTATTGTTTCTTGTGAGACGGTTGAGCCAATCTTGATATTTTTGGTATCCATCATTAATGCATTCTTTTGGAAAATAAGACACCAAACCAGTAGAGACATGACCCGCGCCATTTTTATGCAGTGCTTCTATAAGGCACTCTAACTTTTGCTTGGGCATTATATCGTCTGCATCCATCCGAGTGATATAAGCTCCAGAACTTTTTTTATATGCCGTGTTTAAAGCATCATTAATGCCATTTCCGCAATTGCCTAATAGAATTATGCGCTGATCTTTATGTTTAAAATGTTTAGCAATTTTTAAAGACTCATCTGTAGAGTGGTCATCCACTAAAATAAATTCAAAATCTTTATGCGTTTGTGTTAATACAGACTCAATACACTCTTTAAAGTAAGGGGCTACGTTTTTAAAAGGGGTAATGATAGATATTTTCGAAGATAAATGCAGTGTCTTTATTTAAAAAGAATGTATTAAGCCTAGGCGAAATTGTTGCTTCCAGGGCAATACACTTAAAGACTCTTCTTCTAAAACATGAGTGGCATTAAATTGCACTGAAGAGCGTCTTTGGTTAAAGAAATAATGCAAAGCTAGGCGTATATTTCTTTGTATCCCTGTTGCCAAATCATTGAGGTTGTGTTCTTCAAAACGAGCAGACACTCCGTATTTTAATTTTGAAAACAAATAATGTGCTTCTAAGGTATATCCCCCCGAAAAGACAACACCATTATGAATTAAAGGGTCTTGTGAAACAAACAGAGCGTTATTTGAGTCATTTGGCTGTAAAGCAAATTGATGCAGTTCTCCAAGTAAAGAAAGCCCTTTGTATTTAAACATAAGATCGGCGCCATATCCTGTCTTAGATCCGTTGGTTAAGTGTAAGAAATAATCGCCAGGTAAAGTAGAATCTAAAGCAAAGGTTAATGGGGTTGATTTATTGCTGTAACATGCATTTAGGCCAACTTTAAATAAAGGCCGTGCAGTGTTTTCTAGATCAAAGGCAGTATTTGTAATATAACCTAAAGGAGAAAATTCAACTCTAGCCATTGCCTCAGGGATTTCACTAGGGCTTGACATATGTTGTAAGACCCATCCGCCCGATCCAGAATATCCGCCAAGAAAAACCTTAAGTTTTTTATTTAAAAATGATTTGCTAAGAGTAAGCCCAAGATCTCTTCTATAAAAAAGAGTGCCATTGGTAAGGCTAGATCTTTGCCAAAATCCACGCGCCTTAAAAGGAATCATAGAGCTTAAGCTGTATGGGGTTTTGCCAAATCCAAAACACAGATCAACAGGACCATTCCATGTGAAATTTGCTTCTAAAAGAGCGGGATCATCTCCTAGAAATGATCGGTTAAGAGCATCAATGACATCGAACTCAAAAGTGTATGAAAATCTATTTTTATAAAAGCCCTTGAGTTTAAACCGCGCATCTTTTAGTTTCAAGGTATTGGTTGGTTGATTGGCAGCAGAGCTATTTAGTACATGATGGCTATAGTAAGAAGAAAATAAAGAAGAAAACTCCCAGGCCGATTCACCAGACGAAAAACTGATCTGCAGAAACACATCCCCCCGAAAAACGAATAAAAAGAATATGACTAATGCTTTTTTCATAGAGTTAATCTAAGTCAAGAATATAAAGCGTTTTTAAATTATCAGACACAACCGCTAATTTGTTTTTGTTTAAAAAAGCCAATCCTTCTGCGTCTTCAACAGGAATACTCCAAGACTTTTTGATTAAATACGTCTGGGTATCAACTTTATATACACGGTTATTTTGACTAGAGAGAAGCCATAAAAAGTTATCATAAAATACGGCATCACTAACCTGGTCAAACGCGTTAAGCGCTGCCTGATGATAGGGTTTAAATTCATAATCGAGTTCGTAAATTTTTACAGGCTGCTCAGAAATCAGTGTAAGACTCTCAGAAGAAGGGTTATAAAAAATCCCTTCATATGAGCGATCTAATGCGCCTGCGTCTTTGACTTTAAAAGAGCGCAAAAGCTTGAACGTATTTTTATCTACAATAAAGACGGTTCTAAAACGCTCATCAATAAGGTACAATTCATTGCCCAACAAACACAAGCCCTCTAGGTCGTAAGCGCCAGGCACCTTCTCTTGCTTAGTGGTCATTCCTTTTTGGTCAATCTTGGCGATCTGCCCCAAGTCATTGACCATATAATAACAGTTTTGACTTTGGTCATGACAGATAGACGAAGGGTCTTTAAACGAGAGCGGTATTTTTTTGGTCAATTTAGCTTGACAAATAGCCGATGTGCAATAAAAAATTAACCAGCAAAACAACAGAGGTTTCATAGCCGAAAGGTACTTTTATTTTTATGAGTTGAAATGTAAAAGTAAATTTTTTTGTGGGGGGATGAAAAGGTTGACTTATTAACTGCTTATCTTTGTCTAAGAAAGATTGGCGAAAAATGAAAAGAACAGAAATCAAAGACTTGTTAGAGTGTCAAAAGCCTCAAGAAGAGGTGTTGGTAAAGGGATGGGTGCGTACCAAACGGGGTAGTAAAAACCTTTCATTTATTGCGCTTAATGATGGGTCTACGATTAAAAATGTTCAAATTATTGCGGATCATCCCAAATTTGATGAAGCCCTTCTTAAAACCATTACTACTGGTGCCAGTATCGCGGTGCATGGCAAATGGGTCGCTTCTAGCGGAGGCAATCAAGCCTTTGAATTGCTGGCCGAAAAAATAGAGGTTTTAGGAGAGGCACACCCTGATGAGTATCCGCTTCAGCCTAAAAGACATAGTCTTGAGTTTTTAAGAGAAATTGCGCATTTACGACCAAGAACAAGTACCTTTTCGGCGGTGTTTCGCATTCGTCATCAGCTGAGTTTTGCGGTACACCAGTACTTTCATAAAAAAGGATTTTATTACATCCATTCGCCTATCATCACTGGATCTGATGCTGAAGGTGCTGGCGAGATGTTTCAGGTTACCACTTTGCCTTTAAACAATATTCCGACAAACGAACAAAACCAAGTAGATTTTTCAAAAGACTTTTTTAATAAACCCACCAATTTAACAGTGTCTGGTCAACTCGAGGCAGAGTTAGCGGCATTGGCACTTAGTAAAGTATACACGTTTGGCCCTACGTTTAGAGCTGAAAACTCAAACACCACAAGGCATTTGGCAGAGTTCTGGATGATTGAGCCAGAGGTTGCCTTTAATGATTTAGTCGACAATATGGATTTGGCCGAAGACTTTTTAAAGGCCATTATTGGTTCAGTGCTTGAAAATTGCGAAGACGACTTAAACTTTTTAGAGCAACGTCAACTCAATGAAGAAAAACAAAAACCCCAAGATCAGCGCAGTCCAATGCCTTTAAAGGAGCGCTTAAAATTTGTGGTCGACAATACTTTTGAGCGCATCACCTATACTCAGGCGGTTAAAATTTTAAAGGATTCTAAACCCAACAAAAAGAAACGCTTTTCTTTCTTAGTAGACGAGTGGGGGATTGATTTGCAAAGTGAGCATGAGCGCTTTTTGGTTGAAAAACACTTTAAAAAACCCGTGATTATCACCGATTATCCGGCTAGTATTAAAGCCTTTTATATGAAGCTTAATGATGATCAGAAAACGGTACGCGGCATGGATATTTTATTTCCAGGCATAGGCGAGATGGTTGGCGGATCGCAAAGAGAAGAAAATTATGAGCGTTTGCTTGATGGTGTAAAGCGTTTTGACATTCACAAAGATGAGGTTTGGTGGTATTTAGAAACCAGAAAGTATGGCACGGTACCCCATAGCGGATTCGGATTGGGCTTTGAGCGCATGGTGCAGTTCGTGAGTGGGATGTCTAATATTAGAGACGTTATCCCGTTTCCGAGATTTCCGGGCAGTGCAGAGTTTTAGCGCTTACACGACATTAGCGTGCTTTGAGCACTATTTTGTTTCAAATAACAACGAAAACCCTTGGTGAAGTATTGATTTTCAACGAAAAATCATTTATTTGCAGTACAGAATTTAAAATTTTTAAAAATGATAGATACAATAATAGACGGACTTAAAGGTCAGGTCGCTGAAACAGTAGGCTCAAAATTTGGACTCGACGCTTCTCAAATTGAAGGCACATTAGGCGTAGTGAAAGAAACAGTAGGGGGTACACTTCAAAAAGAATCTTCAAATGGTTTAGGGGGGATTTTAAATTTGTTTTCAAATAATCAAAACGATGCAGGCGGTAACGCGATTTTAAATGGATTAACTTCAAATTTATCATCAAACCTAACCTCTAAATTAGGATTTGACAGCGCAAAAGCGTCTGGGATAACCTCGATGATTATACCCATGGTCACTAAATTGTTTTCTGATAAAGTAGGGGGTAATGAGTCTAACTTACTGTCATTATTAGGTGGCGGCGGATCAGCAGGCGATATGATTAAAAACGCAGCAGGCGACCTACTAAAAAATAAATTAGGCGGATTGTTCGGAAAATAAGAGAACACTCTTTTCTAGAAAACCTAAAAGGCCTGTTTGAGATATCAAACGGGCCTTTTTTATTTGTTTTATCAGTGGAGCATATCGGAGTCGAACCGATGACCTCTACACTGCCAGTGTAGCGCTCTAGCCAGCTGAGCTAATGCCCCATTATAAATGTGACACAAAAGTACTAATTTTACACTACAAATCTTTTTAGTGTACGCATAATGTCTGAGGTTATTGAATCTAACACCGCTCCTGAACCCGTAGGAGCGTATCCACACGCTAGGCGCGCCGGCGATTTTTTATACCTCTCTGGAGTTGGTCCAAGAGAGCGGAATACGAAAAAAATACCAGGCGTAGAGCTCAGCGAGAATGGTGTAATTGTAAGTTATGACATTGAAGCTCAGTGCCACAGTGTTTTTAAAAATGTTAAGACTATTTTACAAGATGCTGGTGCAGACTGGAAAGACCTTGTTGACATAACGGTTTTTTTAACCAATATGAAAGAAGATTTTAAAGCCTATAATAAGATTTACGCTCAATATTTTACAGAAAATAAACCCTGTAGAACCACCGTTGAGGTCGGGTCTTTGCCAACCCCAATAGCCATAGAGCTAAAGTGTATCGCGTATATTAAAAAATAATACGGGGGGATGTTTTTTATTAACACATTCTTAAACTTTAGCGCTTTACAAGTGTGCTGAGATTGTTTAAATTTGGCCACTTATGCAGTTTAGCTTTTTTGATTTTTTAACCCTTGTTGGGGCCCTAGGATTTTTTATCTATGGCATGAAAATCATGAGTGAAGGCATTCAGCGTGCAGCCGGAAATAAGCTCAGGGGCATTTTAAAAAGCATGACCTCAAATCGTTTTGTTGGGGTGATCACCGGTTTTTTAATCACATCTATCATTCAGTCGTCTTCTGCAACTACTGTAATGACCGTTAGTTTTGTGAATGCAGGCCTTTTAACTTTGGTGCAAAGCGTTGGCATTATCATGGGCGCCAATATTGGCACGACCATTACAGCATGGCTTGTGTCGCTCTTTGGTTTTAAAGTAAAAATAGCCACGATCTGCTTGCCTATAATTGCCATTGGTCTTCCGATGGTGTTTTCAAAAAGGCTCAAAAATTGGGGGGATTTTATTATTGGATTTGCGTTTGTCTTCATGGGTTTAGAAGCCTTAAAAGGAGCTGTGCCAGATATTAAAGACAATCCAGAGATTTTATCTTTTGTCTCAAATTTTGCCGACATGGGCTATTTGAGCTATTTGATTTTTATTTTGGTAGGCACCGTGCTAACCATTGTCATACAATCTTCATCAGCCACTATGGCATTAACCATTACCATGTGTCACAGCGGATGGATTCCGTTTCATGTTGCCGCCGCTATGGTATTGGGTGAAAATATAGGCACTACTATTACAGCCCAACTGGCTGCCTTAATTGGGAATGTACACGCCAAGCGTACCGCTTGGCTGCATACGCTCTTTAATATGGTGGGTATTTTTTGGATGCTCCTAATTTTGCCCTTTGTTCTAAATACGATAGATCAATATTTAGTGCAAGGCTATCTTAATAAGCCTTCGGCGTTTACAGAAAGCACCTCGATCCCGATCGCCCTTTCGTTATTCCATTCAACCTTTAACATCGCTAATACCATTTTTCTGATTGGCTTTGCAGGCTATCTAGTAAATTTGGTGACAAAAATAATCCCCTCAAAAAACGAAGAAGACGAGCAATACTCACTAGAGTTTTTCTCTTTAGGGTTATTAGACACTGCTGAACTCTCTATTTTAGAGTCTAAAAAAGAGGTGATTAAATTCGGTATGATCACGCGCCGCATGCACGGATTTATAAGGGAGCTATTCATTAATAATTCTAAAAAAGAATCGAGTACTTTAATTAGCCGCATTATTAAGTATGAAGAAATCACCGACCGTATAGAAGTAGAAATCGTCAACTACCTTTTAAAAGTATCTGAAGAAGAGCTAGCAAAAGAGACCGCCAATAAGGTGCGTAGCCAACTTAATATTGTGAGAGATTTAGAGAGAATTGGCGACATTTATTTTCAAATGGCTTTGGTGATTGAGCGTAAAAAAGAAGATAAGGTGTGGTTTTGGCCAGAGCAACGAGAAGGCTTATTAGAGCTATGCGCACTAGTAGACAACGCTTTTGAAGTGATGATGGAAAATTTAAAGGCCAGTTCTATAACCGAAGAGCATTTTGAGCGCGCTTTTCAGGCAGAAAAGGCCATTAATCTCAAGCGAGACCAAATCAGGAATAATCATTGGAAGCACGTTGAAAAGAAAGAGTTTGATGTCAAAACAGGACTGGTGTTTAACGATTTATTCTCTTCATTAGAAAAGGTAGGCGATCAAATCATTAACGTTTCAGAAGCATTAAGTGGACGTATCTAATTCTTTAACTAACGCAAAAAAATATTTGGGGCTTGCAAGTCTTTTTTTAGCCTTAGGTGCTACGGCAGATGTGGTATTATTGTATACGCCAAAAGGGCATTTTTTTGATGATACATACGCTTATTTAAAACACATCAGTGCAGCGCGTTTAATGATGGGGTCAGCGCTTGGAATTATAGCCATACCGTTTACTATTTTAGGCGTAAGAGCTTTAGAGATTATGGTTAATAAAGCTGAGATTAAACGCATAAAGAACATTATTTTAGGGTTTATAGGGGTAGGTGTTTTGGTTCATTTTTTATTTGGATTAACAGGCTTAAGCTACCACTTAAAGAGCTTAGAGCCTTTTCAGATCATTAGTATTTGGTTGTTAAGGAGTTGTTCTGTACTTCTTTTAGTGCTGCATGTTTGGATGAATATTCTTTTGTATAGATTAACGCAAAAACATCAAAATATGCCTTCTTTTTTACAGTACATAAATCCCTTCTCCATATATTTAGGCATTGTGCTCTTCTATGTGTTGTATCCAGTCTCGATAACCAGAATGCTTGTTGTTGCTGGATTAAACCTTGCGTATTTAACCTATTTTTTATTATTGTTTGGGGGGATTAAAGCCGTGGATCAAACATGAATCATTGGACCAATTATGTGCCTTTAGCCGCAATTTCTCGTCTGGAAGATATGCTCGATGATCATATTGTTGTTCGGGTGGTTAAGTCTAGAAAACGAAAGTGGGGCGATTTTAGGCGTCAATTAAATGGCAGATGTTTGATTACAGTAAACAATGATTTAAACCAACAAGCATTTCTTATTACGCTAGTGCATGAGATTGCACACTACAATGTGTATAAACAATACAAAGGAAAAGTGCGTCCACACGGAAAAGAATGGAAAGTGGCGTATAAAGACTTATTAAAACGCTTTTTAGATAGGGATTGTTTTTCATCTGAAGTTTTAGAACACTTGACCGCACATTTACATCACATTAAATCATCGACGTGTTACGATCCTAAACTGCATGTGTTGCTTGATGATAAACCACAAGGAACACCCTTAAAAGAACTTGAAGTAGATGTGGTATTTAGGTACCACAACAACACGTACCTTAAAATAAAAGACAGGCGAACACGGACATTATGCAAACAAACATCCACCCAAAAATTATATACTATATTAAAAGATACGCCTGTTCAAATTCTTTAAAACCTGTGTATAAGTATATACCGTGTGTAGGTAAAAGTTTAGCGCAAAGCACTACCTTTGAGTAACACGAATTTAGCTATGGAATACTACACAAAAACACCTCCTGTTTTAAGATTATCTGACATGGCAGAAACCCTGGTGGGTTCAGAAATTATTAAGTTGGCGGCTAAAATAAAGTCACTTGAGCAAAGGGGTAATTTTGTTTACAATTATACGATTGGCGATTTTGACCCAGAGTTGTTTCCTTTGCCAGAAAAACTAACAGAATTAATTGTTGAAGCATATCAAAGCAATCAAACAAATTACCCGCCTTCAAATGGTGTTTTTGACTTGAGAGCTTCGGTTTCTAGGTTTTTACATACCCGTTTAGGCTTAGAATATAATGAAGATCAAATACTCGTCTCTAGTGGTTCTCGACCGCTCATTTACGCTGCCTATAAAGCCATATTAGATCCGGGAGATACGGTGGTTTTTCCAATTCCTTCGTGGAACAACAATCATTATTGTCATTTGATGGGCGCTAAGGCTGTAAAAGTAGAAACTAAGGCCAAGGACAACTTTATGTTGTCTAAAAAAGACATAGAGCCTTATGTAAAAGAAGCTAACTTATTGGCTTTATGCTCACCCTTGAACCCTACAGGCACTGTTTTTTCAAGACAAAACCTAGAGGAGATATGTGCCTTAGTCGTTAAAGAAAACAAACAAAGAAAAGACACCGATAAGCCACTATACGTTTTGTTTGATCAGGTGTATTGGATGCTAAATCACGGAGAGCACATGCATTTTGATCCGGTTAGTTTATGTCCAGAAATAAAAGAGTATTGCATTTATATTGACGGATTATCTAAAGCTTTTTCTGCGACAGGTGTCAGAGTAGGGTGGGCTTATGGGCCTCAAAAACTGGTTAAAAAAATGCAAAACATATTAGGCCATATTGGCGCGTGGGCGCCAAAAGCAGAACAGTGTGCTGTGGCAAAATATTTAAAAGACGATCAGTCTGTTAATGCGTTTAACCAAACCTTTAAGCATCAGCTTTTTGAGCGTTTAGATCGGTTGTATAATGGGGTGCTTGCGCTAAAAGAAAAAGGATTGCCTGTTGATGTTATTCAACCGCAGGCCTCTATTTACTTGTCGGTAAAAATCAACATTGTAGGCCAAAGGCTTCCGTCTGGTGAGTTGGTTGAAAATGCGAATCAAATTACAGATTATTTGCTTTCTGAGGCTCAAATTGCATTAGTGCCTTTTTATGCTTTTGGCAGCACCACACATACTGGATGGCACCGTTTGTCGGTGGGTAAATGCAAAACACAAGACATTGATGCGTTTATTGATCGGTTAGCAAAAGCCATTGAAAAATTACATTAAAATCCGCGTTTAAAATGCGTACAGAAAAAAGCAATTTATGTGCCGTGATTATGGCGGGGGGTGTTGGTAGTCGTTTTTGGCCTTTAAGTACCAGCACTAAACCCAAACAGTTTTTAGATATTTTAGGTACCGGAAAAACCTTAATTCAACAGACCTATGAGCGCATGCTTTTGCTGTGTGAGAAAGAAAATATTTACGTGGTCACGCATACTGATTATGCCTCTTTAGTGAAACAGCAGCTCAAAGCATTAAGCTCTGATCAGATTCTTTTAGAGCCCAGTCGTAAAAATACGGCGCCTTGCATTGCTTATGCCGCACATAAGATACATGCTAAAAACCCAAATAGCACGCTCATTGTAGCGCCATCTGACCATTTAATTTTAAACACAGAAGCTTTTTGCGAATCTATCCGTTTGGCTAATGAAAAAGCACAAGAGCAAAACAGATTAATCACATTAGGCATTCAGCCTTCAAGGCCAGACACTGGGTATGGGTACATTCAATTTATTCAAGACTATCCCTCTGAGAAAGTATGCGCTGTTAAAACCTTTACAGAAAAGCCTAACGATCAATTGGCAAAGACATTTTTAGAGAGTGGAGACTTTTATTGGAACTCGGGTATTTTTATTTGGAAAACCCAAAGTATTTTACATGAGCTTCAAGAACATTTGCCTGAGATGCACCAGCTTTTTGATTCTCCAGACAAATATTATTCACCTGAAGAGCCTGCGTTTGTAAATGAGGTCTACGCCCAATGTAGTAATATTTCAATCGATTATGGAGTAATGGAAAAGGCACAGAATGTATACGTAGTATTGTCAGATTTTGGGTGGTCTGATTTAGGCACTTGGGGTTCGGTTTATACGCATGTTTCTAAAGATGCTTCTAATAATGCGCTAATGACAGATTCAACCCAAGTGTATGAGTCGTCTTCAAACATGATTTTTTCAGATCAAAAAGATAAGCTTTTAGTGTTGCACGGCATAGATAATGCCATTGTTGTAGATACTCAGAAGGCGCTTTTAATTTGTAATAAAAACAAAGAGCAGTCCATTAAACAGATTGTCAATGATTTAAAAATCAAACACAAAGACTTCATTTAATCTTAACGTATGAAAAAGCCTATTCAAAAAGCGCTAATCTCTGTCTATCACAAAGAGGGTTTAGATCGGCTTGCTTATTTGTGTAAAGAGAATAACATAGAGATTTATTCTACTGGAGGCACACAAAAATATATTGAAGCACTTGGTGTTGAGGTAAATTCTGTAGAAGGGCTTACGGGCTTTGCATCCATTTTAGGAGGGCGTGTAAAAACACTTCATCCAAAAGTGTTTGGGGGGATTTTATATCGTTCTGATAATCCAAAAGATGTTCAAACGCTCAAAGAACATCAAATACCTTTTTTTGACTTAGTAGTCGTTGATCTATATCCCTTTCAAGATACCTTGCAAGAAGGTAAAACACATCCAGAAATCATTGAAAAAATTGATATTGGGGGGATTTCTTTAATTCGCGCTGCCGCTAAAAATTATAAAGATGTTTTAGTGGTCTCTTCTAAAGCGCAATACCCTAGCCTTGTGCATATTTTAGAGCAAAAAAACAGTAGTGAAGATCAGCGGCTTTATTTTGCAAAACAAGCTTTTGAGCTATCAAATACTTATGATGCAGCAATTGCGCATTATTTTTCAGCACTCCAAGAGCCGAAAGCGCCTTCTATTTTTGAAAAAAAAATAACGAAAGCACAAGCGTTAAGGTATGGAGAAAACCCACATCAAAAAGGGATTTATTATGGCAATTTATCTGAATTATTTACGCAAGTATCTGGTAAAGAGATGTCTTACAACAACCTGCTTGATATAGATGCTGTCATAGGCTTATTAAAAGATATAAAAGAGAAAGACCTTGCCACGTTTATCATTTCAAAACACAATAATGCATGCGGAGTTGCACAACGTGTAGACTTATCTGAGGCTTATAAAACAGCACTTTCTTCTGATTCACTATCAGCCTTTGGCGGAGTGTTGGCCACCGATACAGTGCTTGATTTGCAAACAGCTAAAGCACTTCAAGATTTATTTTTTGAGGTGTTAATCGCACCTGACTTTGATGCTGATGCGCTAGAACTATTACAACAAAAGAAAAAGCGTATTTTACTTAAACTTCACGTCTATCCCGCAGAAAAAGAACATTACAGAACTGTGCTAAACGGTGTGCTTTGGCAAGATAAAGATCTAAACTCTATAGCGGCACAAGAACTTAAATGTGTTACTAAAACAAACCCTACATCCCCCCAAATAAAAGATTTATTATTCGCTAATACCATTGCCAAACACACTAAATCAAACACTATTGTGTTGGCAAAGCAAGGGATGCTTTTGGGCAGTGGCACAGGTCAAACCTCAAGGGTAGACGCACTTAAACAAGCAATTTTAAAAGCGCAGCATTTTGGCTTAGATCTCAAAGATAGCGTGATGGCCTCTGATGCGTTTTTCCCATTTCCGGATTGTGTTGAAATTGCACACAAAGCCGGAATCACTTCAGTTATTCAGCCCGGAGGATCTATTAAAGATCAACTTTCTATAGACTACTGCAACCAAAATAATATCGCAATGGTTTTTACAGGTCTAAGGCATTTCAAGCACTAGAGCTAAATTGTAATAAAATGGCATAAAAGATTTTTAATAGAAAAGACAAATTTTAAGGCAAAAAACACAGACATAGCAGTAGCTATAGCGAGTATTTTTAACGAAGAAAATTGGTTTTTATGTATAAAGATTTGTGACATTTTATCACAATTTAGCTCTAAAAGCAGTTAAAAATTCACGCTAATTTATTGAAGCTATAGCACAAATTGTTCTACATCTGAGGCATTAATCGGATCACAGCCCAAAATAGTGAGCCTTTCAATCGCGTTTCTAAGCTCGCGAATGTTTCCGGTCCAATCTTTTTCTTGTAATTTTTCAATGGCTTTATCCTCTATTTTTTTGGGGGGATTATTAGATGTTTTAGCCAAAAGAGTCAAAAAATGATCTGTTAAAACAGGGATGTCTTCTTTGCGTTCATTTAAAGGCGGTACTTCTATTAAAATAACGCTTAAACGATGGTATAAATCTTCTCTGAACCGACCTTCTTGAATTTCTTTTTTTAAGTCTTTATTGGTAGCAGCGACTACGCGCACATCTACTTTAATGTCTTTGTCTCCGCCAACGCGCGTGATTTTATTTTCTTGAAGAGCGCGTAACACTTTTGCTTGCGCTGAAGCACTCATGTCGCCTATTTCATCTAAAAATAAAGTCCCTTTATGAGATTGCTCAAACTTGCCCGCTCTAGATTTAACAGCAGAGGTAAAGGCCCCTTTTTCATGCCCAAATAATTCACTCTCAATAAGCTCGCTAGGTATAGCGGCACAATTTACTTCAACAAAAGGGGCATTATTTCTAGGGCTTTGTTGGTGCAGTTGACGTGCCACAAGTTCTTTTCCTGAACCATTTCCGCCTGTAATCAAAACCCGCGCATCTGTAGGCGCCACTTTAGAGATCATCTCTTTAATAGCACTAATCTTGTCTGACGAACCAATTATATCGCCTCCTTTAATGGCATTGACTTTTTTTCTTAACACTTTGGTTTGTGCCACTAAGTTTGTTTTGTCAAATGCATTTCTTAAGGTGACCAATATTCGGTTTAAATCTAAAGGCTTTTCAATAAAATCATAAGCCCCTTTTTTGAGCGTAGAGACGGCTGTTTCGATATCTGCATGACCCGACATCATAATAATGGGCACATCGGGCTTAAGAAGTTGTTGTCTTTCGAGTACCTGTAAGCCATCTAGTCCAGGCATTTTAATGTCACACATAATCAGGTCAATGTCTTGAGATTTTATCTGTTCTACGCCGGTTTTTCCATCTTCAGCTTCTAAAATCACATATTTTTCAAATTCTAAAATTTCTTTTAGCGTTCTTCTGATGCTTTTTTCATCATCAATAATTAAAATCTTTTTTGACATATTATTTCTTTTTAAAAGACCACTCTATAACAGCCCTAGCAACTTCTTCATTGCGCGTGTTGTATCCGATGGAAAGTGCTGAAATTTTACATGTTTCACCTGTTTTTAAGGCATGTATTTTAGAAAAAAACTCTTGGCCTTGTTGCTTTTTTTGAATAATCTGCTTTAAAAGAGGTTACCAGCATAGATGTTTTTCCAATTCCGGCAGTGGCCAACAAGGCCAGTGCGCCTGTAGATAATTCAGCAGCGCCGGCTAGTGCTGCAAAATAAATAGATTTAAAAGGGTTTTTGTTCAAATATTTAAACGGAATTACTACTTCACAGTGTTCCCGGTCTAAAGCCCGAATAGAAACGCCCCACAAAAAAACAGAAGGCAGTTTAAGTAAGGTGTAGAGCTTAAATTTAAAATAACTCAGTAGTTGTTCTTGGAGTTTTTTAGCTTGAGTGTTCATAGAATACTTTTGGCTTTAATGGTGTCACTTTCAATGGCTTTTTTAAGGTCTTCTACAGAATCAAACTTTTTATTTTCTCTAAGCTTTTGCTTTACCTTAATGTACAACACTTCACCATACACATCCTGAGAAAAATCAAAAAGATGTACCTCTATACGCTCTTCATTGTTTTTGAAACTTGGTCTAGAGCCTATACTCATAACGCCCTGTAAAATCTGTTTGTTAAATAAGCATTCAACAGCATAAACACCAGCAGACGGAATCAGTTTATTCGAACTAATAGGGGTTAAGTTAGCTGTCGGAAACCCGATTTCTCTTCCTTGTTTATCGCCATGAATTACTTTTGAGGAAAAGCCATAAGTGTATCCTAAGTAATGGTTTGCAAGAGTGATGTTGCCTTTATTAAGGGCATGTCTTATTTTGGTGGATGAGATGTTAATGTCTTGTTCTTTTAAAGGATCTACTCTGTGGTATGAAAATTCATATAATGCCGAAAGCTCCTCTATGTTTTCAGCATTTCCTTCTCTGTTTTTACCAAAATGATGATCATATCCAATCACCAGATGTTTCATGTTTAATTTCTGAATCAAGATGTCTTTAATATAGCCAATCACAGATGTTCTTGAAAAAGCTTTATCAAAAGGATGAACAATTAAATGGTCTATACCTAAAGAGTTAAACATATCTACTTTTTCTTCTAAACTACTCAGAATATGTAAATGTGCATTATCTTGAAAAAGAGCAATTTTAGGGTGCGGATTAAATGTTAAGACCACGCTTTGCGCTTTGTTTTTATGCGCAATGTTTTTGAGCGTGTCAATGATTTTTCTGTGGCCTTTGTGAATCCCATCAAAGGTACCGGTAGTGACTACCGTTGCTTGTTCACACGCAAAGTCGTTTATATGATGATAAATCTTCAGATAGACAAATATATGAGATACCAGATAAAAATATTTAGAATATTCATGATATTATAGGTTGGAAACCCGAAAGATATATGTTAATTTTGCATCAAAATTGAATGATCTTATGTCTTTAAAAGGTAGTGTTTCTCAGGTTATTGGTCCGGTTGTAGACGTTAGTTTTGAGCTCAATAATACAGAGCTTCCTAATATTTTAGATGCTCTTGAAATTAAAAAAGAAGACGGTTCAACCGTTGTATTAGAGTGTCAGCAACACATTGGTCAAGATACTATTCGTGCGATTGCCATGGATTCTACAGACGGATTAATGAGAGGCATGGAAGTTAAAGCAACGGGTGCGGGTATTAAAATGCCAACCGGAGAAGCGATCAAAGGGCGATTATTTAATGTTGTTGGTGAGGCCATTGACGGTATTAAGCCGGTAGACAACAAAGATGGGTTAAACATCCATAGAGAAGCACCTAAGTTCGAAGACCTTTCTACGGCTACTGAAGTATTGTTTACAGGCATTAAAGTCATTGATCTTATTGAACCTTATGCCAAAGGAGGTAAAATTGGTCTTTTTGGAGGAGCAGGTGTAGGGAAAACGGTTCTTATTCAGGAGCTGATTAACAACATTGCTAAAGGCCATGGTGGGTTGTCTGTGTTTGCTGGTGTTGGAGAGCGTACCCGTGAAGGAAACGATTTATTAAGAGAAATGCTGGAGTCTGGCATTATTAATTATGGAGATGAGTTCTTGCATTCTATGGAAGAAGGCGGATGGGACCTTTCAAAAGTAGACATGAATGCCCTTAAAGAATCAAAAGCAACATTTGTATTTGGTCAAATGAATGAGCCTCCGGGGGCAAGAGCACGTGTGGCATTATCTGGATTAACCCTTGCTGAATATTACAGAGACGGAGAAGGAGACGGCGCCGGGAAAGACATACTTTTCTTTATTGATAATATCTTTAGGTTTACGCAGGCAGGGTCTGAAGTATCTGCCCTTTTAGGTCGTATGCCTTCAGCCGTAGGGTATCAGCCAACACTGGCTACCGAAATGGGGGCCATGCAAGAAAGAATTACCTCTACTAAAAGTGGATCTATTACTTCTGTACAAGCAGTATATGTGCCAGCAGATGATTTAACTGATCCGGCTCCAGCCACTACTTTTGCGCACTTAGATGCCACTACAGTATTGTCTAGAAAAATTGCAGAGCTTGGTATTTACCCGGCTGTCGATCCATTAGATTCTACTTCTAGAATTTTAACGCCAGAAATTGTGGGGGATGAGCATTACAATTGCGCGCAGCGTGTAAAAGAGATTCTTCAGCGTTACAAAGAACTTCAAGACATCATTGCTATTTTAGGGATGGATGAGCTTTCAGAAGAAGATAAATTAGTCGTACATCGTGCAAGAAGAGTACAACGGTTTTTATCTCAGCCTTTCCATGTGGCAGAACAATTTACCGGTCTAAAAGGAGTGCTTGTGGATATTGCAGACACCATTAAAGGCTTTAATATGATATTAGATGGTGAGGTAGACAAATACCCTGAAGCAGCTTTCAACTTAGTGGGCTCGATTGATGAAGCCATTGAGAAAGGTGAAAAAATGTTAGAACAAGCCGGATAATTTTAACAATGCAGGTAGAAATTATAAGTCCAGACAAAAAGGTATTTAGCGGAGATGCCATTTATATTGAACTCCCAGGTTTAGATGGATTATTCGGTGTTTTAAAAGACCACGCCCCCACCATATCAGCCTTAAAAAAAGGCACTATTTTATTGCGAGACAATAAAGAAAACGAACAAACGTTTAACGTAAATGGTGGTGTGGCTGAAATATCAGAGAATAAGATTGTTATTCTTGCAGATTAATTCTGTTTAGAAATTAAAAAAGCTCTAAATGCAAATCTTGTAAATTATAGTATATTTATAATATGATTGTCCGCATAAATTTTTTGCTTTTTTTTGCCTCTTTTTCCATACATTGTATATCACAAAATATCTATACGGCAAGAAAAAAACCATGCAGCAACTACAGCGTAACAGCGGACTCTGTAATTTTAGGGTGTGAAAATCATCCTTTAAGTACTGTAAGTACTACAGTAAATGGGGGTACACCTCCCTATATGTATTTATGGTCAAATGGCGAAAGTACAGAAGATATTGAGAAATTACCCAATGGTTCATATACAGTTACAGTGACTGATTCTAGAAATTGTCAAGTGATAGATTCTTCATATGTACAAATGCCGGTATGCTCAGTTTCAGCATATATTGATGATGCAAATTGCGAAATGTATGTTACATGGCATGACGAAGGTTGTTTGATTTTAAATGACTTTTTAGAAGTTATAGACCCAAATGATGGTGCTGGAAAATTTGCAACTGAAGGAATACCTCCAAATTCAAATTTTCCATTTACTGTAATAATAGATCTTACAGGTTACCCTACTTGGACAACAGATTTTGGTGTTTTCTTGGCCAGTCCTTATGAAACTTGTGATTGTACTATTATAATTGAAACATATACAGGGTTCACGGATTGTGTGCCCTACCCAGATGATATTAATGGGCCTATACACACAGAAGATCCTTTTTTCACAACAACATGCCATCAGTAAAAGATATAACAGACTTTAAGCAAAACATTATCCTTGATTAGAATTTTGGTCAATATATTTTTATAATGTCGCCTTTATTAGTTACCCTAAAGGTTTTAGATGTATTAAGATAAGAGTCTCCTAAAACATTAAAGCTTGGATCAATAATAGGGGTTGCCTCAACCACAAAGCCCGCTTCTGCGTAAATATACGGAATGTAAAACCACTTTGCTCTCACTACAATATCTTTTAAAGCCACACAACCAGGGGTTGCCTCAATGGCTTTGTCAATAGCATCTTCAACTCTAATGATTTTATTTGGAATGATTACTATAATAGACGATTTTGCTTCAGTATTTGTGCGATGAGAAGCAGTTTTAAGGTGCTGCATTTGACTTACATCTATATTTTTAGTGGTCACAAAGGTAAATTGATGGAGTCTTGTAGAGCAAGCGGACAATAATAGAGCAGAAGATATAAGTATTGCATATATATTTGTGCGTGTAAAAAGCATAGTGTTTGTTTAAAAAGTTTGAGAGCAAATCTCTAACTTGGTTTTCTTTAAAAACGCAAAGAGGTGTTAAAATATTGCAATTTCATTTTAGCTGTTGGTTTTGTACAGATGCTTCAGGCACAATTTGTACAAGGTAAACACACACAGCTTTATCTAGAAGATAGTCCATATAGATTTTCTGGTACAAATTTGTGGTATGCCATGAATTTGGGTGCTTCAGATAATCAAAAAGGACGAGAGAGATTAGCAAAAGAGTTAGATCGCCTGAAAAACATAGGCATTTCTAATCTTAGAATCATGGCGGCATCAGAAGGCCCAGATACAGAGCCATGGCGAGTTGTGCCAGCGATGCAAACATCCCCCCAAAAGTATAATGAGCAGCTTTTAGAAGGCTTAGATTATGTTTTAGATCAGGTGGCTAAAAGAGATATGAAGGTTGTTCTGTGTTTGAATAATATGTGGCCTTGGACAGGCGGATTTGCACAATATGTTTCTTGGGTAACAGGTGAATCTATTCCGTACCCACCTCCTGCAAAAAACGGAAATTGGTTAAAGTTTATTAAGTTTTCAAGTCGGTTTTTTGTATTAGAAAAAGCACAAGAAATTTATAAGACTCATCTGAGTACTGTTGTTTTGAGAAAAAACACAATCAACGGAAAACTCTATAAAGAAGACCCCACTATAATGGCTTGGCAATTGGCTAATGAACCAAGGGGGTTTTTAAATAAAAAAGCGTATTATCATTGGGTAGAGTCTACAAGTGGCTATATTAAGTCTTTAGACACAAATCATCTGGTAAGCGTAGGGAGTGAAGGTAATGCTGTCTTTCCAAAAAGCAATAAAGCCCGCATAGAGCATGCGTATAAAAACATTGATTATGTGACGGCACACATTTGGGCGCAAAACTGGCGGTGGTATACTCCTGAAGCACATCAAGAAAAAGCACTTAGAAAAGCTATAAAAAAAGCTAAAAGATACCTATTAAGTCATGTCAAAATAGCACAAAGCTTGCACAAACCCTTTGTGTTAGATGAATTTGGTTTAGCACGAGATTCAGGGAGTTATAGTAGCGAAAGTACAACAGAGTATAGAGATAGGTACTTTAAAGAAGTACTTGGCGTATTGGTTGCTCAGATAAAGCAAAATAAGGCCAGCGGTTTTAATTTTTGGGCCTGGGCAGGTGAAGGACGGCCCAGACACCCAAAATCGGTTTGGAAGCCCGGTGATGCGTTTACTGGTGACCCACCCTTTGAACATCAAGGTTGGTATTCGGTCTATGATACAGATACAAGTACCATAGAGGTGTTAAAAGAGATTGCTAAACAAATAAATCCTTGATATTACTCGGAAGGATTTGTTGGTTTTTATCAGAAAGTGCCTCCAAAGGATTATAATGCGATTCTATCATATACCCGTCGTAAATACCCATAGATTGTGCTATTTTCACTAAAGACTTTATTTTATGTAACTCTCCAGCGATATGAGAAGGGTCAAAAATAAGTTCGCACTCAGGAATTATTTTTTTAAACGTTTCAACCAGCTGAAAAATAGGATCGTATCTATATGTATGCACGGGGTATTGCGCAAATCCTCTATGTATAAATGAAATATTTTCAATCCCCTTTTTATAAAACCTTTCAGCAGCCGCTAACCAAACATTAAGATCTGGGTGGATGGGGTTTTTAATTAAAATATGGATGTCTTTTACACCTCTAAAAGTATCCGCTAAAAGGTCAATTAAAAATGGATTTACAGTTGTGCGTGTACCAATCCAGAAAAATTGAATACCTGCACGTAAGCAATCGTGTACGTGAGAAGGTAAAACAACTTCAGTACATGTTTTAATATTTAATGTTTTTTCAATATGTATAAGCCAATCTAGCCCTTGAGCACCTATGCCTTTAAAAGCATTTGGAGAGGTTCTGGGCTTCCATAAACCAGCTCTAAATAAATGACAAACATCTTGTGTTTTTAAACGCTTTGCGGTTTCATGGAGTTGCTCAAAACTTTCGGCGCTACAAGGCCCAGTGATCAAAAGTGGATCTTGCTTAGATACCTTTAGTTTTTGCTTTAAGGTTTCTGGCACCTGATAAATTAATTAAGATAGGAAACAACTGGTGTTTCAGAAGAAAAGCTGCCAAGCACCTCTTCTACAAAAGGGACGTAATTCCATGCCTGTTTCTCGGACGCATTACCTAATCTAACAATAATGAGATCTTTAGAAGGAAAAATAAACACATGCTGGCCAGCATGCCCAGAGGCAAAGTACATATCAGCAGGCAAATTAGGGTAACGTCTGTCGCTTTGATCTTCTTTAAACCCAGCATTTAACCAAAAATGAGCCCCGTAAGCGGCACTGTCACAACTGGGTGTTGGGGTACTGACGTATTTGGTCCAATCAGAAGGCAAAATTTGTTCTTCGTTCCAAACCCCTTTATTTAGATACAAAATGCCAAACCTAAGCCAATCTAAAGCAGAGGCATAAGCATAAGAAGAAGTGGCCATTAAACCAGAAGGGTCTGGTTCGATGATCGTGTGTGTCATACCAATTTTGTCTAGTAACTTTTTTTGCAGGTAAGCAATAGGGTCTTTTCCGTTTTTCTTGAGTTCGTTTTGTAAAAAACGCATTAAAATATTTGACGTACCACTAGAGTATTGAAAAAATGTTCCAGGCTTTTTAATGAGCTTTTGCTTCATCGGAATTTCAGACATATCTGTTGAGCCAAAGAGCATTTCTGTCGCTAAACTAGGCTTATAATATTCTTCTTCAAAATATAGTCCGCTAGACATTGTAAGTAAATCATGCAATGAAATGTTACTTTTTTTGGTGTTTTCCCATTGGTCAAATAAATGTGTTTGATCTAGAGAAATTAGCCCATCTTTAATCATAACACCTGCCAGTGTAGCGCCTATGCTTTTTGACATAGACCAGCCAAGTTGAGGTGTTTTAGGTGTAAACCCTAGCTTAAATTTAGATGCGATTAGGGCATTTTTATGATACACCAAAACGGAGCGTGTGTGCCGTTTCATGTTAATATTGGGTTCTGTAAAAATGCGGTCAATAGCCGTGTTGAGTTTTTGGTAATCTACCTGTGAATGATTTTCTTCAATAGAAATAAGGGTTCCTTCAGGAAAGGGCACAGAGTCGTGTAAAGAATCGATAGGGGGCTTAAATATTTGGGGGGATGAAGAAAGTGGCTCATCAATATCTTTTATTAGGGTGCATCCTAATCCTTTTCTAAAAACAGCTTTACGTTCTAAAAAACCATAAATATTTGAACGCACACTTTTTTGGTCTGCATCAAGTGTTCGCGTTAGGTATCCGAATTTGGCTAAATCATTTTCTAAACAGTCGCTTCTTTGTGAAACAAAATAACAAGAGCAGTAAGTTTTAGCATTGTACCCGTTGGCTAAAGACAAATAATTTTTAACATATAAGCCAATTAAGCAAAAGGCAATACAAAATAAAATAAATAAAAAAACACCGAAATTTCTCATAGTATTGTGGTCTCAAATATAAGCAAACATGTACGTAAAACACAGACAATGGCAAACATTTCCGTATATTTGTAGAACCAAAATTTGGTATGCATTTTAAGCCAGGAGAACTTTTATCAAAGATTGAATACCCTAAAGACTTAAGGGCGCTTGCTCAAGAAGATCTTCCGAAGGTATGTGATGAATTACGAGACTTTATTGTGGATGTAGTATCTAATAAAGGAGGGCACTTTGGCGCAAGCTTAGGAGTGGTTGAACTCACTGTAGCTTTGCATTATGTATTTAATACCCCAGAAGATTTATTGGTTTGGGATGTTGGGCATCAGGCCTATGGGCATAAGATTTTAACAGGTCGCCGCTCTATGTTTCATACCAACAGAAAGTATAAGGGGATTAGCGGGTTTCCTAAGATCTCAGAAAGCGACTACGACACCTTTGGTGTAGGACATTCTTCTACGTCAATCTCAGCAGCTTTAGGAATGGCTACTGCGTCTAAGTACCAAAACCTTAATCGTCAACACATTGCTGTTATTGGCGATGGAGCAATGACTGGGGGGATGGCTTTTGAAGCCTTGAATAATGCAGGCGTATCAAAGGCAAATTTATTGGTCGTTTTAAACGACAACTGCATGTCCATTGACCCAAATGTGGGCGCATTAAAAGAATATTTAACTGACATTACGGCGTCACACACTTACAACAAACTCAAAGACGATGTTTGGAATTTGCTTGGTAAATTAAGCCACTTTGGTAAAAGCGCGCAAGATATTGTGTCTAAAGTAGAATCAGCGATTAAAGCATCTGTTCTGTCTCAAAGCAACTTTTTTGAATCTTTAAATTTTCGGTATTTTGGCCCCGTTGACGGACACGATGTAGAGCATCTATCCTCTGTTTTAAATGATTTAAAAGATATTCCGGGCCCGAAAATTTTACATTGTGTCACCAAAAAAGGCAAAGGTTATCAGCCTGCTGAACAGGGCAATCAAACCACGTGGCATGCGCCTGGTATTTTTAATAAAGATACCGGAGAAATTGTAAAAGTGTTGCCCAAACAACCTGAGCCGCCAAAATTTCAAGATGTATTTGGGCATACCATTGTAGAGCTGGCAGAAAAAAACAAAAACATAATGGGCATTACCCCTGCTATGCCAACAGGCAGTTCCTTGAATATTATGATGAAAGCCATGCCCAATAGAGCTTTTGATGTTGGTATTGCAGAGCAACATGCCGTGACCTTTTCAGCCGGAATGGCAGCAAATGGTTTGCGTCCGTTTTGCAATATATACTCGTCGTTTATGCAAAGGGCTTTTGATCAGGTGATTCACGATGTAGCCATACAAAATTTACCTGTCGTGTTTTGTTTAGATAGAGCGGGTTTAGTAGGTGCTGATGGGCCAACACATCATGGCGCTTATGATTTAGCGTATATGCGTTGCATTCCAAATTTGATTGTTTCAGCGCCCTTAAATGAGAAAGAGCTCAGGAATTTAATGTATACTGCGCAGCTCAAGCAAACAACCTCCCCTTTTGTGATAAGATATCCGCGTGGTAAAGGGGTGATGACACAATGGAAAACGCCTTTTGAGAGCATCCCTATTGGGAAAGGTCAAAAATTGAAAAATGGTGAGCAAGTTGCTGTTTTATCTATTGGAGCCATCGGAAATAATGCGCTTTTAGCGCATGAAAAACTAAAAGAACAAGGCATCGATGTGGCGGTTTACGACATGCGGTTTGTGAAGCCATTAGATCAAACGCTGTTGCATGAAGTGTTTACAAAATTTGAAAAGGTTATTACACTTGAAGATGGGTGTTTAATGGGAGGATTTGGTTCTGCAGTCTTAGAATTTGCAGCAGATAATGGATATACTTCACAGGTGGTTCGCTTAGGTATCCCTGATGCAGTCATTGAGCATGGCACACAACAAGAATTGTACAAAGAGTGTGGATATTCAGCAGCGCATATACAAGAAACCATATTACAATTACTTGATTTTTCTATTTCTAAAAATGCAAGCGCCTAAATATACTTATCTGGTTTGGGCCACATGCTTTTTTTTCGTTTTAAGCCAAGCATCTGTTTATGGGCAGTTGCAACCAGACGATCAAAATCTAAAGTCTAAAAAATTTGGCTTAAAGGATGGGCTTTCACAAACACAAGTCAATTGCATTGAAAAAGATAAGCAAGGCTTTGTGTGGGTAGGTACACAAGACGGGCTTAACAGGTTTGATGGTTATACGTTTCAAGTATTTAAAAATCAGGTAGATGAACTAGGCGGATTAAACGGCAATTACATTCATGACATTTTATTAAAAGACAATCTTTTATGGATCGCGACTGATAATGGGTTAAATTACGTTAACACCCAAAATTTATTTATTGGTCAAAAGCTTCATGATCCTTTAGATGAGACCTCTATTCACAGCAATCAAACTAGGCGATTATTTTTAGACCAAAATCAAGATATATGGATTGGCTTTGCGAATGGAGATGTGTCAAAGTTTGATTCTAAAACCAATAGGTTTACTAATTTTAAAAATCTGCCTTCAAAAAGTGAAATTACTTGTTTTGAGCAAGACCACAAAGGCAAGATATGGATGGGGACACTTTCAGATGGCATTATTGTTCTTGATACGGCCGGAAATCTTCAACAGGTTGTGCGGGTTTCTTACCCAGTTAAAAGTGTTGCTTTAGATCCATATACTTTTGAAGTTTGGGCCGGAACATCTAAAGGCATATATGTTTATGACATTCAAGATAGTGAGGTCAAACCAAAACGCTTTATCCCTTCAGATGTCAAACATAGTATAACCAAAATATTTTTTTCTTCAGATAAGGTCTATATAGGTAGTGAAGGCTCAGGATTTATAAGTATTGAAAAACATGAAAATGCGCTTAATTTTCAATCGGTTTTAAACACAAATATTGTCTATGATTTTTTAAAACAATCTAATGGGGTATTGTGGGTAGGAACTAGTAATGGACTAGAAATGTTTTACAATCAACAAAAGATCTTTAAGCATTATACCAATTTTGTAATCAGAAATAAAGAGGTAGTCTCAGATAATATCGTGTGGGCTTTACATAAAGACAACACCGGAGACTTATGGATAGGCACAAGAAATGGGCTCACTAAAAAAGAGGCGTATTCCGGAGAGTTTAAAAGTTTTTTTGACTTATCGTCATCAGATCATTTTAAATCTTTTCAGAGTGTTTTGAGTGTATTTGAAGATTCTAAAGGGCAACTATGGATCGGAACTATTGATCAATTAATACTTGCCAAAAGAGATAAAAACAATAATATATACGATACACATGAACTCTTTTTCTGGGGCAATGACCAAAAGAGAAAATACCCCAATATGGTCTATACCATTTGTGAAACCAAAGATCAGAAATTATTATTTGGCACTAAAAAAGGATTAGGAATTTATGATTTAAACTCAGAATCCTATCGGTTTATCCGTGAAGTTGAAACTACAGAAAATAGCACATTACCCTTAGATTATGTACGGGCCATACAGGTCGATTCTAACAATCATATTTGGATTGGCAGCGCTCTGGGGATACACAAACTCGACATTAGTGATTCTATTGTAGATATCGAGTATTTAACAGATGATTATGTGAACATGAACAATCAAATCACCTCCATCCATTTAGAACAAGACACTCTATGGGTAGGGACTTATGGTGGTGGGTTACTGAAATTTTTAACCAGTGGCTCTTTAGTGGAAAGATATACAGAAAAAGATGGATTGTCGAATAATGTGATTTATACTATTGTGCCAGATTCATTAGACAACTTTTGGTTTAGCACCAATAAAGGCATTTGTGTGTTTGACCGTGAAAAGTTTAAAAAATATACCATCGAAGATGGGCTTCAAAGCAATGAATTTTCAATAGGGGCAGCGTTTAGAGATCAAAATGGAGAGATTTTTTTTGGGGGGATTAATGGCTATAATGTCTTTAATCCTAAAAAAATACAAAACGATTCTATTGCGCCTTTTTCAGTGATTACAGATATTAAAATCTCAAATCAGTCGATCCATTATATAAATGGATTTTCTGACTTTGACTTTTTAATTAACGATACACTGAGGCTTATGCACCATCAAAACAATGTGAGTTTTGATTTTGTGGGCATTCAGTATACCACTAAAGACAAAAGATATTACTATAAACTTGAAGGCTTTGATGAGCAGTGGGTAAATACAGCGAAACGAACAGCAAGTTATAACAATTTAAATCCGGGGAGTTATGTGTTTATGTTAAGGGCATGTAACGATGACGGATTTTGCTCAGATACCGTTAAAAAAGTCTACATCACTATTAATCCAGCGTTTTGGCAAACTTGGTGGTTTAGAGTCTTGGCCGCAATTTTACTTATATCGCTGGTTTATTTGGGTTTTAGAGCACGTATTTATGCGATAAAAAATCAAAATCTTGTCTTAGAAGAGTTAGTCAATCAAAGAACCCAAGAGGTGATGCATCAAAAAGAGCAAATCGAACTTCAAAAACGAGAACTTGAAAAACAAAAATTAAAGTCTGATTATTTGCTAGAAAACATCCTCCCGAAACAAACCGTCGAAGAACTACAAATCAAGGGCTACGCCACTGCACGGAGTTATAAACTAGCAACGGTGATGTTTACTGATTTTAAAGGCTTCACTAAAATATCAGAACAGATGAGGCCAAAAGCACTTCTCAATAGGCTCGATCGGTATTTTAGAAAGTATGATGAAATTATTGATGGGCACTATGTTGAAAAAATAAAAACCATGGGAGACTCTTACATGTGTGTAGGTGGTATACCTGTTCGAAATCGTACCAATCCGTTTGATGTAGTGTTGGCGGCATTAGAGATTCAAAAATTCATGGAAAAAGAGTCTGACCGCATGAAGCAAAAAAAGCTAGATCCATGGGGCTTACGCATAGGCATACATACGGGTGATTTAATTGCTGGCGTGATTGGTCAAAAGCGATTGGCTTATGATATCTGGGGGGATACCGTGAATATTGCCAATAGAATGGAAACCACTTCAAAACCCGGAAAAATAAATATTTCTGGGCCTACTTATGAATTGATCAAAGACTATTTTCAGTGCACTTACAGAGGAAAAGTTGAAGCAAAAAACAAAGGGCAAATTGATATGTATTTTGTGGAGCGTATCAAAGAAGAATACTCTTTTGACAAGGAGGGACGCATCCCTAATCAGCACTTTAAAGACAAGATTAATAATATGGCTTTTGGCTCTTCGATTAATTATAAAAGGGCAGAGAAAGACATTATTCAATTATTAAAAGATAATTTACCCTCTAATTTGTATTACCATTCACTAGAACACTCCTTAGACGTGTGTGCTGAAGCTGAGCGTATAGCGACTTCTGAAGGGTTGTCAAGAGAAGAAATTGTGATTTTAAAAACAGCCGCCCTATATCATGATGCGGGTTATATCAAGCAGTATAACAAGAATGAGCATATCGGCATTAAAATTGCGCGTGAACGACTGCCAAAATTTGGATACACCGAAGAGCATTTGGCTCAAATAGAGTCGCTTATTTTAGCGACCAGTTATCCGACGGCGCCTAAAAACAAGTTTCAGCAAATTATTTGTGATGCCGATTTAGATTATTTGGGCCGAGAAGACTTTTTTGAAATCTCTGATTTTTTAAAGCGCGAATACAAAGAAAAAAATATGATTAAAACAAATGTAGAATGGGATAAATTGCAATTAGATTTCTTTAAAAACCATAAGTATTATACCAAAACCTCTATTGAAACCAGAAAACGCAAAAAGCTGAGTAATATGTCTATTATTCAAAAGCGCTATGAGATTTTAAAAAACCAAGTCTCATGATAAACGCCTCAGAATACCAGGCCATTATTTTTGATTTAGGAGGTGTTGTATTGAATATTGATTACCATAGGCCAGTAGAGTATTTTAAAGCCCTAGGTGCTAAAAATTTTGATCTGTTTTATTCAAAAAAAAGCCAAACAACACTTTTTGATGATCTTGAGACAGGGGCAATAGACCAGGCCAGTTTTTTTAATGCATTAAGAAAGGCTCTAAGCCTTCAAAACACAACAGATAAAGACTTAGAAAATGCCTGGAATTCTATTTTGCTTGATTTGCCAAAAGAACGCTTAGATATACTGAAAGCACTTAAAACAAAAACAAAATTATTTTTGTTTAGCAACACCAATGCCATTCACCATAAAGCATTTACAGAATCTGTACAAAAACAGCATCATGCAGCCTTAGATACCTTTTTTGATACAGCGTATTATTCACATTTGATACATATGCGTAAACCACACCCCGAGGGGTTTAAGTTTATTTTAGATCAAAACAAATTAACTGCAAATAAAGTATTATTTTTAGACGATTCCGTAGGGCATTTAAAAGGCGCACAAGCCCTAGGCATCCAAACCTATCATATAGAAAACACAGATATATGCGATGTGCTGTATTAAATAAAGGCCTTATGTTTTGTGCCATTTTTTTGAGTGTTTTATGGGGGGATGGGTACGCCCAAAGTACACCTAAAGATACCTTAGATTTATTGACCTGGAATGTTTTTATGCGTCCTAGAGCCTATTTTTGGGATAACCAGACCCAGCGCTCAGAATATATTGCTGAATTTTTAAACAAAAACCAGGTAGATGTGGTCGCTCTGCAAGAAGTATTTGGACGTAAAACAGCCCGGTTTTTTAGAAAAGCGTTACAAGAAACATATCCGTATCAGTATGGTCCAGGAAAGGTTGGATTTATGAAATTTAACAGCGGGGTAATGATTTTAAGTAAGTATCCTATGGTAGAGTATACTATCAAGAAATATGGCAATTGTAACGGCATTGATTGTATGGCTAAAAAAAGCGCCGTATTTGTAACGCTTGAAAAAAACGGGAAAAAATTTCAGGTCGTAGGCACACATTTACAGGCGTCAAAAGGATATGCCAACGCGCTGATTCGTACTGCACAAATGAAAACCATTTCAAAACTAGCTAATGCCTATAAAATAAAGGATGCACCCCAAATTTTTATGGGAGATTTTAATGTGATTAAAGATTTTAAATATTATCCGGATATGTTGTTGAATTTAAATGCCATAGACGGCCCTATTGTCAGTGATGTAAAATGCAGCAGCGATCCTGAAAATGAATTGTGCTGGTCTAAAAAACCAAAAATATTAGATTACATCTTACTTAAAAGAGACGAGATAGATGCACAAATAATTCAGCGTAAAATACTAAAACCTCAAGCTCCTTTAAAAAAAGGAAAAAAGAATCTCTCAGACCATTATCCTGTAAAAGCTAAACTGGTTTTTTAATCGCTGCAATAGTTTATGAAAGTTGGTGTTTATAAAGAAGAGATCACGTATTTTAAAGCTGGCGTGCCAATGTTTGGTTACGGAAAGTCTGAGCATAGAGCCAAGGCTATTCAAACCCCGTTATATGCGAGGGCATATGTCTTTGATCAAGGTCAAATCACTGCTTTGGTTTTGGCAGAGATACAATCGTGCACCATTGTTTTAAAACAGAAAGTAGTAGAGTGCTTAAAAGCACAATATAAGTGTGATTTATTTTCAACAGATAACATTGTGATTTCTGGCAATCACACACATTGTGCCCCGGGTGGATACAGTTATTATCCGCTTTACAATTTTTCAAGTGAGGGGGTGTGTAATCAGGTGCTATCGACATATGTAAATGGCATTGCGAAGAGTATATATATGGCCAGTCAAGCGACAAAAGAAGCAAGTCTTTCATTACAATCAGGAGTATTTGAACCTGATGTGCCTGTTGCTTTTAATAGGTCTTTAAAAGCGTATTTAAAAAATAAAGATGTAGAGCCATTAGAATCAACACAAGAACATTTGGCGGTTAACAGAGAGATGCAACAACTGGTGATTCACGACAAACAAACCCGCAGTTTAATAGGAGTGATTAATTGGTTTGGTGTGCATACCACTTGCATGGGGAATGATTTTTTAAAGATTTCTTCAGACAGTAAAGGGGTGGCATCTCAAAAAATGGAAGAAGATCATCCGGGTGCTGTTATAGCCTTTGCTCAAAGCGGGTGCGGAGATGTTAGCCCAAACATATCAAATCCGAAAGTAGAGCATCCCAACACCTTTCATACCCATAAAGATCCTTTTGGAAAAGCTATTGAAAATGGCACCTATCAATATCAAAAGGCAAAAGAGATACTCTCTTCTGATAAACGTACAGCCATAAATGGGGATATTCAAACAGCTCATGTATTTAAAAATGTAAGTGAGGTTCAGATTTCTTCAGACTATCTTGAAAACAACAAAACAAAGAAGGCGGCTTTGGGCGCTATGGGTGTTCCGTTTTTCAAAGGCACTATTGATGGTAAAGGAGCGCCAGATTTTTTAATGAGCTGCATTCATGTGGGAGCACTTATTAATAGAGCGATATACAAATGTATGTTGTTTTTTATGTCTAAAGAAAAAAGACAGAGACGACTTACTTTTTTTAAAGCACATGCTCCAAAAAACATCTTGTTAGAGTCTTTTCCTGGGCGGATTCTTAATTTTAAAAACCTTGGGTTTTTACCTAGAGGGATCGATAAAGCAGTAAATGAGATGATTCGGCAATATAAGTCGGGGGCTTTAAAAGATCAGCCACTAACGCCAAACGTGATTCCGTTTCAATTGATTACCCTTGGTAATTTAACACTTGTGTGTTTGGCAGGAGAAATCACAGTGACAGCACAAAAAAGACTTCTTAAAACCCTTAAATCAGAATCAGAAGGCACTCAGTATTTTGTTTTGACGCCTTATTCAAATGCTTATTGTGGCTATGTCACTACACCTGAAGAATATGATGTGCAGTGTTATGAAGCTGGTCATACATTATACGGCAAAAATGCTTTGGCGGCTTTTCAAACCGTGTTTTCTCTCTTGCAAAAAAAAGGCTATTCAAAAAGCGAAAACGACAAGCCCTATATGTTTAGCGAAGAACAAATTAAGCAAAGAACAAACCTTAATTATTAAGGGTTTTTATACCCCACAAATTTTTTTGATTTCATGCAATTTCATTAAGGCTTCAACCGGTGTAAGGTGATCTACATCTAAGTCTTGAATTTGTGTTCTTATATTTTGTAATATGGGGTCGTCTAAAGAGAAAAAGCTTAATTGCATCTCTTCTGTAGACTCAGAATGAGCAGCGAGCACTTCTTTTTGAGTGTTTTTTTTTGATGCAGAAGAACGATTAAATGAAGGCTTTGAAGACGTTTGGCGCGTATTTTCTAATTCTGATAGTTTACTTTTGGCAGATTGAAGCACAGCTTTAGGTATGCCTGCAAGCTTTGCTACATTAATCCCAAAACTGTGTTGGGTCCCGCCTTTTTTTAGAGTTCTTAAAAACAAGATCTTTCCTTGGTTTTCTTTTACAGACACATGAAAATTTTGAATCCCCCCATATAATTGTTCCATTTGGTTGAGTTCATGGTAATGTGTTGCAAATAGTGTTTTGGGTTTTTCTTTAGATTGGTGTAAAAATTCTGTAATCCCCCATGCAATAGATACACCATCATAAGTGCTGGTGCCGCGGCCTATTTCATCTAAAAGAATAAGACTTCTCTCAGATATATTGTTCAAGATAGTGGCTGTTTCACTCATTTCAACCATAAACGTGGATTCTCCGCTTGAAATATTATCAGAGGCACCTACGCGCGTAAAAATCTTGTCTATCCATCCTATTTCTGCGTGTTTAGCAGGAACAAAACAACCCATTTGAGCCATCAGCACAATAAGGGCCGTTTGTCTTAGAAGAGCTGACTTACCAGCCATATTAGGTCCGGTAATCATTAAAATTTGATTGACCGTATTCTCTAAGCTTACAGAATTGGCAATATAAGGCTGGTCTAAAGGAAGTTGGGCTTTTATCACCGGATGCCAACCATCTGTAATGCTTAAGTTTAATGAATCATTAAGCACGGGTTTGGTATAATTTTCTTTTATAGACAGGTGTGCAAAACTCGTTAAGCAATCTATTTTAGCTATATATTTTGCAAGCGTTTGCATCTGAGAAATAAAAGGCAAAAGTGCTTCTAATAATTCTGTGTAGAGTCGCGTTTCAATGTCTTGAATTTTGGTTTCGGCGCCTATAATTTTTTCTTCATATATTTTTAATTCTTCAGTCACATAGCGTTCGGCTGAGGTTAAGGTTTGTTTTCTAATCCAGTTTTCAGGAACCTTGTCTTTATGCGTGTGGCGCACTTCAAGGTAATACCCAAACACATTGTTAAAGCCAATTTTTAAAGAAGAAATGCCTGTTTTTTCAGCCTCTTTTTCTTGCATTTCTACCAGGTAATCTTTTGAATCAAAGGCAATAGTTCTAAGAGCATCTAATTCTTTATCGACCCCCTTTTTTATCACACCTCCTTTTGATAGTAACGCAGGAGCCTCTGGATCAATGACCCTCTGTATATGTTCAATACACGTTTGTATAGGTTTTGTATTTGGAGGGATCAGAGATAAAGGCGTTATATTCTTTAAGTGCTCAAAAATATGCAGGCATGCTTCTAGGCTTTCTTTTAGGCTTAAAAGTTCTTTTGGGTGGATTTTTAAGACGGCTGTTTTACCGACAAGACGTTCAATATCAGAAAGGGTTTCAATCTGGCTTCTTATGTCTTGTAAAACAGAATCTTGAGCGATAAAAGACGCTACTAAATCTAATCTTTGATGAATGTGTTTAAGCGCTTTTAGTGGGAGCATAATCCAATTTTTTAACAAGCGCCCGCCCATAGGGCTTAATGTACAATCAATCACATCAATCAGAGTAGTGGCAGATTGGTGTGGGGAATAGAGTAGTTCAAGATTTCTAATGGTGAATGGGTCAAGCCACATATAGGCCTGTTGATTGATCAGAGCTATTTTTTGAATGTGTTGCAGTTTTTGATATTTGCTTTCTTCTAAATAATGAAAAATAGCACCCGCACTAATGGTGGCTAAGGGTTTGTCTTCAAGTAAAAAACTCTTTAGGTTGGCCGTTTCAAAGTGCTCTAAAATCTTATTTTTAGCAAACTCTAGTTTGTACACCCAATCCCCCAATGAAAAAGAAGAACACTTTTCATCATACAGTAATTCAAGGCTTTGCTTTTGATGATCGGCATAAATGATTTCATTAGGCGAAAATCCACTGAGTAGCTTTTTAACAGCATCTAAACTGCCTTGAAAGCTATTGAATTCACCGGTAGAGACATCTACTAAACTTAGGCCACACAATTGTTTTTGAACAAAGACAGAGGCTAAAAAGTTATTTTTTTTCTGTTCTAAAACCCCTTCATTAAAAGCCACACCCGGAGAGACCAGTTCGGTAACACCCCGTTTTACAATTTTCTTTTCTTTGCTAGGCGCTTCTAATTGATCACACACAGCAACTCTTAAACCAGCTCTGACTAGTTTAGGTAAATAGGTGTCTAAAGAGTGATGCGGAAAGCCAGCTAATTCAAGTTTAGAGCCTCCGTTATTTCTATTGGTTAATACAATACCAAGTATTTTAGAGGCTTTTATAGCGTCTTCGCCAAAGGTTTCGTAAAAGTCGCCTACGCGAAACAACAAAAGGGCTTCAGGGTGTTTCTCTTTAATAGAGAAATACTGCCGCATAAGCGGAGTGAGTTTTGTATTTTTGCCTTTTAAAGTCAAGAAAAGCAAAGGTAGCGATATTGAATAAGAAACTAAAGAATAGTCAGCTAGAGCGTTTAGATATAAAGGCGTATAAGCAAAAGCAAAAACTACCTGTGGTTATTGTTTTAGATAATGTAAGAAGCATGCATAATGTAGGGGCGGTGTTTAGAACGATTGATGGCTTTTCTTTTCAGGCTATTTATTTATGCGGTATTACCGCAAAACCTCCGCATAGAGAGATTCAAAAAACAGCTTTGGGCGCCACAAAAAGTGTAGAGTGGAAATATTATTCTGAAACCCATCAAGCCATTTCAGAGTTACAGCAAGAGGGGTACGAGATTATAGCAATTGAGCAGGCAGCTCAAAAAGTTTGGTTAAATGAGTTTGATGTGCAGCCTCAAAAAAAGTATGCCCTTGTGTTTGGTCACGAGGTCAAAGGCGTAAGTCAAGGTGTAATCAATAAAGCAGACTGTGTGATTGAGATTCCTCAGCAGGGCACCAAACACTCGTTTAATATATCGGTGAGCGTGGGCATTGTGGGGTGGGCGTTTTTTTCTTCGCTAAATAAAGCTAAGTAAATAAAAAAAAGCGGCCCCTGAAATAAGGCCGCTCTTAGTAATGTATGTTTTATTAGTATTCTAGTTGTTTTACTAACCCGCGATTTTATTGATTAACCAGCCGAAAAAGCAGATCCAACCGAAAATCCATAAAAGACCTCCAAGAAAGTATAATACCCAGCCACCGAGGCCAAGTCCGCCTGAAATAACAACTATTATTGCGCCAATAAGAATTAATCCTAATCCACCTAAAATACCAATTAAAGCCCATTTTCCCCATTCAAATTCAGATGCTTTTGCTGACTTAAGGGTTTCTTTAATTTCTTTGATCTGAGTTTTTAACTCTTTTTTAGTCTCAGCTTTTGGTAAAATTAACTTGGAAAGTTTTTGCTTTTCTGTTTTAACTACACTTTTAGTAGTGTTAACCTTAGGGGTGTTTGATTTTAGGTTTAGTGTATTAGAGTTAGAAGCAAATACTTCAGGAGCTTTGGTTTTAATGTTTGTAACATTTCCTTTTTGGTCATTAACTGCCGATGAAGTTAAAGTAGATTTTTTATGGTTTTTGGTAAAAACATTTTTAACGTGATAACCTTTGGTGTATTTTCTTTTTTGAATTTTAGCATTCGTTACGACATCAGAACTCGTTGAACACGACTCAAATCCGATCATAGCTAAAACAGCAATTAAGGGTAGAATAATCTTTTTCATTTGTAAAGTATTTAAATTTTAATGTTAAAGTGCAAATCTATGTGTTTTTTTAATAAAGCCATTAGAAAAAAGAATGCAGTTTTAAATCTATCAGAGACACCTTTTGTATCTGATCAAGTAAATCTGGATCAACTCAATAAGGATTCATTGCATATTAAATGCCTTAAAGCCTAAACTTTTCAGGTTCTAAAAGGTTTATACGTTAATTTTGCACTTAGATAAAAAGGGTATGTCGAAACTAAATTCAATACAAGAAGCCTTAGAAGATATCAAACAAGGTAAGGTTGTTATTGTAGTAGATGATGAAAACAGAGAAAATGAAGGCGACTTTATTTGTGCGTCTGAGTTTGCTTCTGATCAGGTCATTAATTTTATGGCAACGCATGGGCGTGGGCTTATTTGTGTTTCTATACTCGAAGATCGCGCACAAGAATTAGGCTTAGATTTAATGGTTAAAACCAACACGGCAAGTTATGAAACACCTTTTACTGTTTCCGTAGATTTGATCGGGAATGGATGCACCACTGGCATATCAGCACAAGACAGATCTAAAACCATTGCTGCAATTATTGACAAAGACACAAAACCCGCTATGCTTGGTAAACCTGGGCATATTTTTCCGCTTAAAGCAAAAAAGGGCGGGGTGCTTAGACGTGCTGGCCACACAGAGGCCTCTTTAGATTTGGCACGTTTGGCGGGCTTATATCCTTCAGGAGTATTGGTTGAAATACTCAATGAAGATGGCTCAATGGCTAGGGTGCCAGATTTATACAAAATCGCTGAAAAGTTTAACTTAAAGATGATCTCAATAGAAGATTTAATTGCGTATCGCCTGAGTCATGATTCACTGATTACAAGAGATATTGAAATTGAACTACCAACAAGCTGGGGTGATTTTAAAATGATTTCATTTACAGAGAACTTAAAAAACATTCAACACTTGGCAGTGGTAAAGGGCGAATGGCAAAAAGACGATCCTATTTTAGTGAGAGTACATTCGTCTTGTGTGACGGGGGATATTTTTGGTTCTTGCCGTTGTGACTGTGGCCCACAATTAGAAGCTGCCTTACAAATGATTGAAAAAGAAGGCCGAGGCATGGTTTTATACATGCAACAAGAAGGCCGAGGGATTGGTCTTTTAAATAAACTTAAGGCTTATAAACTACAAGAGCAAGGCTTTGACACAGTAGAAGCGAACCTAAAACTGGGGTTTAAATCAGATCAAAGAGACTATGGGGTGGGGGCTCAAATATTACGAAGCTTGAATGCCACCAAACTTAGACTGATGAGTAATAATCCGGCCAAGCGTACGGGGCTCAGTAGTTATGGTATAGAGATTGTTGAATCTGTGCCTATTCAAGTACCTCATAATGAACACAACAAGAAATACCTACAAACTAAAAAAGAAAAGATGGGCCACCGTCTGACTTTATGAGTATTTTAAAGTTGAGACAAGCGCTTTGTCATCTGTTTTTGATTTTTTCTTTTAACTGTTTTTCACAGTCACCGTATTATATATTAGATTCTTTAGGCACCACAACCAAAATAGAGCTTAAATGCAAAAATTCAGAGTGTCTTAAAAAAAAGATAACCAGGCATCAACTGCAATTAGCCTCTCACGGATTTATTCAGAGCAACTTAAGTCAAAAAGATACTTTGTATTATCTGTTTGCAAACAAACAGTTTACCATTACATCCATCCACCCAGGAAATATACCTAAACAGATTTATAACGAGCACTGGAGAACATTAAATCTCTCTGGATTTAATCCTTCACAGATTCAAAAAGCAATGCATAAAACCCTTGAATATTATGAAAACAGAGGGTATCCTTTTGCGTCTTTGTCGTTTAAAAATATTCAGATAAAAGCACAAGAGGTAGAGGTTTCTCTTGAGTTAAAAAAAAACAAAGAAGTACGGATAGATTCAATTATTTTAAAGGGTAATGTAAGGTTAAGCGAAAGTTATTTATATAAACACATTGATGTTTATCCAGGCAATTTATACAACCAATCAAAGCTCGATAGGGTAGAGCAGCATATAAACAACCTTTCCTTTGCTCGATCTGTTTCTGCCCCATATGTTGAGTTTACGCATAGTTTAAGCAAATTAATTATTCCTATAAAAAAACAGAAAACCTCAAGTTTTAGGGGTATTTTGGGTGTGCAACCTAGTGAAAATCAAAAAACCACCATCACAGGAGAGGCTGATCTTATGTTGCACAATAATTTTTCGAAAGGAGAACGGTTTCATCTGCTTTGGAAAAGCCCGTCTTCATTTTCTCAAAACTTAGATTTAAGCTTTTCGTATCCATACATTTTTAATACCTCTTTTGGGGTTGAGACGGCGCTTTCTTTTTTTAGAAAAGACACTACCTTTTCAAATTTTGACGCAAAAGCAGCGGTTTTATTCTTAAAATCAACGCATCATTACTACTCGTTTTTTGTAAAACACACCCAGTCAAATGTGCTTGCCACTTCAGATGAGCAGCTGTTTTTGGGGACTCAAAAATTAGCCTATGGACTGTCTTATACCCACAAAAAATATGACAATTTTACCAATCCCTACAAGGGCTTTTCACTTTTTATAAGTGCAGATGGTGCAAGAAAACAACTCTTGTCTGACCAGAGCGATTCAGCCAAGGTTAATCATTTGAGTACACAGGTGCATGTGCGGTATTTTGTGCCTATTGCTAAAAAAATGACATTGAGTCTTCTGGCTGAAGATCGACGGATGTTCTCTGATGCATTATTTGAAAATGAATTTTATCGCTTGGGGGGATTTTCTTCTTTAAGGGGCTACAACGAACAAAGTATTTTTGCGTCTTCATTTTCAAGATTTTCGTTTGAACCCAGATTTTTGTTGGATGAATTTTCAGCTTTGTATGCCTTTGCAGATCTTTTTTATTTCGAAAATGCCAATACGCAATACCAAGGGCTGCCTTTAGGTTTTGGTTTAGGATTTCAAATGATGATGGGGCCGGGGTTATTTTCGTTTAGTTATGCACTCTCTAAAAATCAATATTTTGAAGCAGATCAGCTTATATCAGAGCCCATTTCATTGCGCTCAGGAAAAGTACACTTCGGTTTTATTAGTTATTTTTGAAGCATAAGTGGAAAATCTAGAGCTGATATATATCGTAATTGTCATTTTAGTTTGGCTTGTGTTTGCTTTGGGGGGATTTTTTATTGGCCGTTCAAAAGTCTCAGTGGTCGAAAAAGACAAGGGCTTTTTAGAAGACAAGCTATCTGAGATTTCTGAGCATCAAAAACACACAAAACAAGCTTTAGATGAAGAGAAAAAACGCTCTTTAGAATTGCTCACAAAAGTGACAGCCATTGAAAAAGACAAAGAGCATCTGCAATCTGAGATTGCAACGCTTTACAAAAACAAAACCAAGGAGAGAGAACAACTTTTATTGGAATTTGAGAATCTGGCAGGTAAAATTTTAAAACAAAATTCAGAGCAATTTTCGGTGCTTAACAAATCGCAGATGGATCAAATTTTATCCCCCCTAAAAGAAAAAATAACGGGCTTTGAAAAACGCATCAATGATGTATATACTGAAGAAACCAAACAACGCTCAGAGATAAAGCAGCAGATATTTCAGCTTATTGAGGTCAATCAATTAATGAGTACAGAGGCTAAAAATTTAACCAAAGCCTTAAAAGGAGACACCAAATTACAGGGTAATTGGGGCGAACTTATTTTAGAGAAAGTGTTAGAAAATTCAGGGCTCACAAAGGGGCAAGAATACGAAGTGCAGCACAGTGACACCAATGAAGAAGGCAAGCGCATCCAACCCGATATTATCGTGCATTTACCAGACAACAAGCACTTAATTGTAGATTCTAAAGTGTCTTTAACCGCTTATGAATCATATGTAAACCAAGAAGATAAGACGGAGCGAAAAAAGTATTTGAGCCAGCATCTGTTGTCTGTAAAAAACCACATTAAACAACTTAGCGAAAAGAAATACCAAACGGCTCAAAAAATAAATCCGCCTGATTTTATTTTGCTTTTTATGCCTTTGGAACCGGCCTTTAGTTTAGCGCTTAAAGAAGACACCACTTTGTATGCCTTCGCCTGGAAATTTAATATTGTTCTTGTAAGCCCTACCACTTTATTGGCCACGCTAAAAACCATTTCTTCGATTTGGCGCCAAGAAAAACAAACTAAAAATGCAATTGAAATTGCCCAAAAAGCCGGAAGTTTATATGATAAATTTGTCGGATTTATCCATGACATGGAAGGCATTAACAAATCTTTAAACAATGCCCAAAAAGCATATATAGAGGCTAAAAGTAAATTAAGTGAAGGCAAAGGCAATTTAGTCTCAAGAGTTGAGAATCTAAAAAAATTGGGGGCCAAAGCAAAAGAAAGCAAAGCATTGCCAGAAAGTTACATAAACAAAGAATGAAAAAAATAGCAAGTTTAATTTTTGTGTTAATGTTGTTTTGGGCTTGCTCACCTACAAAAACGGTAAGTCCTAGAAACTACGCGGCGCACTACAGTGAATCACATTTAAGCATAGAGCGGTTTTTTAAAATATACCATTCATCAGATAGTGTTTCAACGTGCTATTATCAATTTCCGAGTGATTATTTTAGCTTAGACTCTTCTAAAAACCTGAACCTAGAACTTTCATATAAACTCTTTGACATTAAAGAGCCCCATGCTGTTTTAGAGCGTAAAAGTTACTCACTAAAACCACAAAAGATAGACCAATCAAAGGCCTTTTATTATATAAATGGCGAGTTTGCGTTGGATAACATCCTCCCTAAAAAGTATACATTAGAAATTACCGTAAAAGACCTACTCAAACAAGAGGTACATAGCGCGTTTATACATATAGATAAAACCAATGCGTATTCTGATCAAAATTTTATAGTTAAAGATACCCGTAATCGCGTGATCACATCGCCTCAAATGTATGTGGGTGACACGGTTTACATTTCTACAAATACAAATCAAAAAACACTTTTGCTCACGCATTTGTATAAAGAGTTTGCGCCCGCGCTGCCTCCTTTTGCTTACGATGATGATTTGTTGTTAAACTTTACGCAAAAAGAAAAGTCTGACCTAAACACGAGCTCAGGGGTTTTTGAACTAGTGCTTAATAAGCCAGGGATTTATTATCTTAAAAAAGATACTTTAGCAAAAACAGGCTTGTCTATTTTGGTTCAAAACCAAAGCCACCCCAAGTTTAAAGACCATGAGGCGTTAATTTACCCTTTGCGCTATATTACTACTAAAAAAGAATTTGATGCCTTAACAAGCGCATCAAACAAGCGAGAAGCGTTAGAAAGTTTTTGGCTTCGGATTGCAGAGAATAATAAAGAAACTGCGGCAAGTCTGATAAAATCATATTATAAACGCTGTGAAATCAGTAATTTATTATTTTCATCTTTTACCAGTGGTTGGCAGACAGATCGTGGGATGGTTTATCAAATTTATGGCCTACCGACTTTAGTCTATCGATCGGCCGGAGGCGAGTCCTGGGTCTACGGAACCGATCAACAAAGTCAGTCTTTTACTTTTAGTTTTAAAAAAATGGTTAACCCGCTTTCAGGCAACGATTATGTGCTTGACCGCTCTAATATGTATCGCTCGTCTTATTACAGAGCAGTAGAGCGATGGCGTTCTGGTAATGCAGCTTCGTTTTGAATAAGTGTTACTCAAATAATCCTTACGCATACTCTAGATTTAAGACAAGAGAAGTGGCTATTGGGGATGTTGTTTTGGGGGGATCGCACCCGATTCGCATACAGTCTATGACGACCACGCCAACCTTAGACACGAGAGCTACTGTAGAGCAGTGCATTCGCATGATTGAAGCCG
>JAHDCS010000090.1 GCA_020629755.1 Flavobacteriales bacterium
AGCCGAAGTCGACAGCTTGCCTATAAAGGCTTTAAGCCTAAATTTATATATTTTTGAAAACATCACCAAGGAAAAAAGGGCTTAATCTGCTGGATTTGCGATGATTTTCTAAAAAAGTACGCAAATGTCCAAAATCGAATATAGCTAAACTGTTGCATTTCGACATCAAAAAAACATAAACAACTGGTTGTCAACACAATAATATTAAAAAAATGTACGCAAATCAAAATTACAATTTGGGTAAAAATGACATTTGCGTACATTCGGCTTTTTAACAGAAAATTACGCCCTTATAAAGGGCTGATAATCAGTATTTTTTATAGTAAATAATTTTTTACTTTCAGTAAAAGTACGTGAATGATTTTTGAAAAAGAGAAAAAGGGGGGATTTGCGTACTTTTTTTAGCTTCTCCAAAATACTTAATTTGACTTAATTTAGTATAAATCTCTGATTTACAGTACAGTTAATAAAAATTAAAATGTGCGCGAATGATTTGGCCTAAACAAAGGTAATCATTTCAGCATCTAGGCCTTTATTTAAGCCGATTTTATGTCCACGGGCAAAACAAGATTTACATAAAGGATAAATTAATACAGAATCTGTTTTGGGGTTGATGGTCTTTTCTGTTTGCTTGACTAACTTTTTGAGTTGACTTTTTGATAGAAAACATTCAAAGACAGAATAGTTTACTCTCCAACCCAATGCTCCAAGTGACTTAGCTATTTTATTTCTTTTTTTATCTTTTGATATATCATAAGCGATTAGGTAAAGTTTTTTCATTTTTAGAATGTTTATTAGCGAGCCTTTATGGGTTTAATATTTCATACTATATGGTTTATACGTTTTGTTCTTTTGTTGGATAACACGAGCTAAGTGCCTTGCCTGAAAATTAATAATATCTCCAAAGGTAGATTGTTGACCTCGGAACCGATGCGATTGATGGAGACGTTCCATGATATGAGCCACTAACTTTTTCTTTGTTGATATACTTAATCTGCCTTTGGTCAAGGTTAGGCTTTCTCGACGATTGATTAAAGCAAAAATGGTACGATCTACAATGGGTTGACGAAACTCTTCAATGAGGTCAAAGACCAGGCTTGGTTTATTATTTTGGGAACTATGCAAGAAGCTTAAATAAGGATTTAATCGGGCTTTTAAAATTGCTGCCCAAATACGAGCATATAAAATACCGTAACCATAATTAAGCATAGAATTTACAAGATCACTAGCTCCTTGTCGTTCTCTTTTTTTAAAATCGGTTTCTTCATCAATTAATATGCGTATTAATGCCCAATAGTGATTGGCAAGCACGCCTTCATGACCAAACAAAGATAAACGGAGTTCATCAATGGAATCGGCTTGGTGATTGATCACTTTCTCTCGAATATTTTCCATTCGATCTAGGCGGAGTTTAAATGCCGCAGCAAACTCTGGATCTGCTTTTTTATAATATTTAAAGTAATATTTGACTAGATTAATTTGATTGCGCATTTTGCCTGCGACAATCCGTTTCATTATTTCTAGGCCAATTCCATTTTCACAACTTTTAAGTTGAGCTAGCCATAAGTCTACGTTGGTAGTAGAAGGACTAAATAAACGTGCGCTTGGTTTAGAGACTTGATTAAAAATATCAATTGGGATTCCTTTTTCTGCACAGGTTAAAATCAGTTTTGCGGAAATAGAAATGCCTGCATTTAATACGGAAATATGTTTTAAATTGTCTAAGGGCATTTTTTGTACGACTACCCCTCGGTCTTTAACTGTCACTTTAAATTTTGAGAGTCCAAGAAATAATCCTGGTTTATTGAGGATGAGTTCATACGAACCTTTTCGAAGTTGATCATATTCTTTTTTTCTTTGTCGGATTGCTTCATCATAATCAATCCGAATTTCTTGATTGGAGGTGAAGGGTTGATCCTCTTCACCACAAATAAAAGCAAGAAGTTGTTTGGTTCGTTTTTGATATTTTGGTGTTAAAAACTGAAGTGCTTTAAGTCGATTTTTAATTTGTCTTTTACTGAGTGCTGATTGCTCCGCTCTTTGGGCTAAAACTTCCACTAGATATTGATCGATAGGTTCAAGAACTCTTTGTTCGATCAGTTGGCCGTAATATCTAAAAATACCATCATAGGTATCTTGGAACGTATCTAAAAGTAATAATTCGTCAGGGTCAATACATGCTACTATTTTTTGTTTTAAGCGTTTTATTTTTTCTTCTCTAAGTGCATATTTATTTTTAAAAAAACTAATACCTAAATAGTCTACTCCTTGTATTAAAGCCGCCAGTTGGATATTTTCATTAAATGGTAATTGTAGCTTGTGTTTTGTAAAATTCGTAATCATCTGTCTAAACCGCAAAGCATCTTTTTTTGAAGCGGCTAAAATCAAAAAATCATCGGCATACCGAACATAAGGACAGGATTTTTTCACCATATATTCATCTAGATCATGTAGATAAATATTAGCTAATAAAGGCGATAATAAAGCCCCTTGAGGAATACCTTTATCCGAATCATTCCAATTTAATTTCCTATCCACTCGCCCCATTTTTACGCAAAGTAACATGAGGTTAATTAAATCCTCATCATGAAACCATTTTTTTAGTTTTTGATGCAATAATTGATGTGGGATATTATCGAAAAAATTATCTAAATCACATTTTAAAAACCAGCGCATTTTATCGCTCTTAATATGATGCCACACCCTTCGTACCGCACGTATTGCTCCCTTTCCTTTTCGATAGCCATAGCTACAATTTAAAAATTGTTTATCGACTCGATCTTGGATTAATAGCAAAATAGATTGCTGCACAATTTTATCTGTAACCGAAAGTAAACCAAGTCTTCTATAGGCATCTTCTCCTTTAGGAATATGAACTTCTAAGTAAGGCTTCGGTAAATAGGCTTTTTGTTCTAATTTCTTGAGGAGGTCATCTAGATATTTTCCTTCTTCTAATGCAAAGGTATCTACGCTCATTTTATCAATACCACCCGCAGTACCTTTAGCATGTACTCGCTTCCACGCTTCTTTAAGCATTGGAGCCGTACAGAGTTGTAGATATTGTGCATTTATTTTTACTAAAGTCATAGAGATCTTATTCTACATTTTGAG
>JAHDCS010000091.1 GCA_020629755.1 Flavobacteriales bacterium
TTGCCGTTAAGTACATCAAATAAATCGATGGGCATGTCTGTAGCACACAGAGAAATTGAAGCGTCATCTCCGGCAGAAGCAACATCCATAACATCAGCAGTAAGTTCAAGTTCAGAATCACAGCCGTTAATGTCGTTTATCAGCAAAGTGAAAGTTTCTCCGTCGCTTACGTTAGTTGCAGAAGTTTGAATGGCATCAGGGTCAGCAATAATCGCACTTAAATTTGAAGTCCACTCTGTAGATGAGATTACACTTTGATCTAAAAAAGAGGCATCTAAAATGAGATCTTGACCATCGCAAAGTTCTTGGTTTGGAATATTTACTAAAGATTGCTCCGTGCAGTTAATTTGAATGTCGTCGAAAGAGATCGTTTCACCTGAGGCCCAGGTCTGGGTATATACTCTTATAGAAGCAGAAGACCCACCATTTGTACATGTACTGTAGCTTAGAGATAAGTCATCGGGATTGTTGCCTGCACCTATCAATTCAGATTCAACCACATTGCCGTCAATAAGGTATTCTACATAGAAAAAATCCCAACAATTTTCGCAATCACTCTCTTGATTAAAAGGGTCTCCACTGCAGCCAGAACATTCAGAGACAGACTCCATATTGCCCGATCCGGCCCATGTGTCATCACTATAATAATGAATACTAAATTCAACAGAACTGCAATTGCTGATGTCTACATTTCCATATTCATCTGTGGTCATCGCATCTGTATTGTTATAAGAGGCTCCTGGATCTGAAAAAATAAGTGTTTGTGAAAAGCTAGAAAGCCCTATAAAAAGAAAGAAGAAGAGTATATTTTTTTTAGTATACAATACTACCTTAAATATATTATTAATATAAAGATATTCAACTATTTAACGAGAGTAAAGTTTCTCATATTAAGCTTATATTAACAAATTTTTACCCCCCCTAGACTTTCAGCAGATAAATTAATAGTTGATAGTTTAATTTTTAACAACAAATAAAAGTGTACTTTAGCGCAAATTTTCTGCTATGAGTTTTTTAAAAGTGCCAAAATTTACGTTGTTAAAAGATGATATTTTAAGTGGCCTGACAGTCGCTTTGGCGCTTGTCCCAGAAGCAGTAGCTTTTGCTTTTGTGGCCGGAGTTGACCCTCTTGTTGGCTTGTATGCAGCATTTATGATTGGGTTAATTACTTCTGTTTTTGGTGGCAGACCCGGAATGATTAGTGGCGCTACAGGAGCTTTAGCAGTTGTAATGGTTACTTTAGTGGCTCAAGGAAACGCCAAAGGCCCTGCAGCAGATCAATTAGGTTTATACTACTTGTTTGCAACCGTTATTATGATGGGGATTATTCAAATTTTAGCTGGATTTTTAAGATTAGGAAAATTTGTTCGACTTATCCCACATCCAGTCATGATGGGCTTTGTAAATGGGCTTGCCATTGTAATTTTTATTTCACAGCTCGGAATGTTTAAAGAAGTAGTGGGCGATCAGAAAGTATGGATGCAAGGTGCTGATTTATTTTTAATGATCGGATTAGTAGCTTTAACCATGCTTATTATGTGGGGCTTGCCTAAGATATATGAAAAACTGCCAGAAGCCTTAATTGCCATTATTGCCGTTTCATTGATTTCGATCATAGGGGGTTTAGATGTTGCAACCGTTGGTTCTTTTATTAGAGATGGCGGCGGAGAAGGACTAAAAGGAGGATTACCACAGTTTCAGTCTGCGATTTTTGAAAAAATCCCCATGAATCTAGAAACTTTAAAATTTATTATGCCTTATGCGTTCATATTGGCTGCCATAGGACTTATAGAATCTTTAATGACACTTAATTTAATTGATGAGCTCACTGAAACAAGAGGTCGAAGCAATAAAGAATGCATTGCACAAGGCAGCGCTAATATTGTCACTGGTTTATTTGGGGGGATGGGGGGATGCGCCATGATAGGACAATCTATCATTAATATAAAATCTGGAGGCAGAACACGTGTGTCAGGTATTGTGGCAGCGATTACTTTGTTGATGTTTATTTTATTTGCCAGCACACTTATTGAACAAGTGCCAATTGCAGCTTTGGTAGGCGTTATGTTTATGGTAGTGATCGGTACTTTTGCGTGGAGTAGTTTTAGAATTATTAGAAAAATTCCCTTAACTGATGCTTTTGTACTTATTACTGTATCTGGGTTAACGGTCGTATTTGATTTAGCAATTGCAGTGATTTCTGGAGTGATTATTTCGGCTCTTGTTTTTAGCTGGGAAAATGCTAAGCGTATCCGTGCTAGAAAAAAAATAAAAGAAGATGGCACAAAAGTATATGAAATATGGGGGCCTTTGTTTTTTGGTAGCATCCAGAATTTTAACCAAAAATTTGATGTTAAAGGTGATCCTGATAAAATAGAAATTGACTTTATGGAGTCAAGGGTAAGTGATCATTCTGCTTTAGAAGCTCTATTTAATTTGGTTAAAAAATATGAAAAAGCAGGCAAAAAAATAAGTATTAAACATTTAAGCACTGAATGCCAGAATCTAATGACTAAAGCTTCTCCAAAACTAAAAGCTGTTATTATTGAAAACGTAGATGATCCAAGATACCATGTAATGGCTGAAGTACTCAGGTGATTGATGAGCTATATTTCATTTATAGTTCATTCAAAAAACACTCAGCATTATCCAACTCCTCTAATTACAAGTTTTTAAAATAAATTATACTTATTAAGCATTCTCTAAATAGACTTAATAGGCACTTGTACCCTCTGACTTGTTGTGACCCAAAATTTATTCGTGAAGATGAGTTACATCCTCACGATTTTAAATTCTGTTCTACGGTTAAGTTGGTGTTCTTCTTCGGAGCACTGCACGCCGTTTTTACAGCGGTTCACTAGTTTAGTTTCGCCGTATCCTTTTCCGTAGATTCTAGAGGGTTCGTCTATGCGTTCTTTAATGTATT
>JAHDCS010000049.1 GCA_020629755.1 Flavobacteriales bacterium
TGGATGTACCTTCTTGTAATAATTTTATTGCCCCGCGTACTTTTTTCTTCACGTGATTTTATAGCATTATCAATGACATTCACCACTTGGTCTTCTAAATTATTTTCTGAACGCAGCGATAAAATAAAAGCAATCCTTTCTTTAGGTTTTTTTGCCATTAACCTATGGTCTTGACAATTTTGATAAGCAACCAAAGCATTGGTATAATCTTGTTTGTCAAAAAATGCATCTGCTTTCTTGATGTCTTGTGCATAATCCTTATCACGCTCTGATCTATATTGATTAACGGCAAACCATAATTCTTGAACTTTGGATTGAATTTGCGAATTAAAGCTTACATCGTATGAAAAAGCTTCTTTTTTTGCATCGTAAGCAATAGAAGCAATCGGATTTCTTAACACATGATCGTCAAGATTTGCTTTTTTTCTAAATAAATCAATATGAATATCTTTAATGCTTTTTTTCGATTCAACAGGCATTTTTGAACAAAGAACTTGAATTTTTTTACTCACATAACTTTTGTGCGCAAACTCTAAGGTATAATTAGCGCCATAATTCAATTCAAAATCAAATTCTCCAAGACTATTCGATCTAAATGTTTTGAATGTTGCATTATTCTTTAACACATGAATCGCACAACCTTCAATAGGATCGGGCTTTTCAAGCACCTTACCGCTGATATGAATAGAACTAGCCTTAAGGCTCAATGAGAAGAGCAAAAAGAAAATACATGTAAAATAATAAAATCTCACAGCTGCAATTTATTTAAAACATTGAGTTCTTTCAATTAAAAAAGGCTAAACAACCTATTTGATTGGTTAATTACGTATATTTATGTGTAATGGTTTCAAAATGAAGTTTGTAGAGTGCCCCAGAGATGCTATGCAAGGCATTAAAAAGCAGATTCCTACGCAAGTAAAAATTACATATGCCAATCTTTTGTTGGATGTAGGGTTTGACATTTTAGATGTCGGAAGCTTTGTGTCGCCCAAAGCTATTCCGCAAATGAGTGACACAAAACAAGTATTAGAGCACTTAAAAGAAACACCGACAAAACTTCTAGTAATTGTAGCCAATCACAGAGGTGCTGTGCAAGGCATTGAGCAGCCTAAGGTTAATTATCTAGGGTATCCATTCTCAATTTCTGAAGAGTTTCAAAAAAGAAACACCAATGCCACGCTCAATGAAGCGTTCGATCGGGTAAAAGACACACAAGAGCTTTGTGTAAAAAATAACAAAACACTATGTCTTTATTTTTCAATGGCTTTTGGAAATCCCTACAATGAGGCCTATCATGAAGATCAAGTGTGCTTTTGGGCCGAAAAAATGTCTACTCAGTTGGGGATAAAAAGCCTAACATTGGCAGACACTATTGGTTCATCTAATCCAAAACAAATCCATAGTCTTGTGAACACCCTAAAAGCCCAATTACCAAATCTTTCTTTAGGATTACACCTCCACAGCAATCCGTTGAGTGCTTCAGAAAAAATTAGTGCCGCCTTTAAAAGCAATTGCGATAGACTAGATAGCGCTTTGCTTGGTTTGGGGGGATGTCCAATGGCAAAAGATGATTTAGTAGGGAACATCAACACTGAACTGGTTATAGATCATTTGCAAAACATGAACATCAATCATGCTTTAGATTTAAAGGCCTTAGAAAAAGCAAAAACATATGCAAAAGAATTATTTAGCACTTACTATTAGTTGTTTATGCTTCACCCATGCCTTCAGTCAAATCAAACTTGAAGGAAAAATAGATCTTGCCTCTAAGCAAAAACAAATACTCTCTCTTCAAAATTTAGAAGGCAGCAATGCTTGTGCCTTAGAATTGTTTTTTTTGGATTCTGCCAATATTAAAGCAGGTGTGCGCTTAGAACTCAATACCTGTAGTGATTTGTTTCTATTTGATCAAAAAAAAATCATCTTTAATAGATTTTCTTCAGCTCAAAACAATTTAATACACATAGAAAGTGCTACTCAGAAATATCATATAGAACTTTTTAAAAACAAGGGCATGTATTTGATGCAACGCTTATTTGAAAAAGATAATCCAAACAAAATATATCACATTATTTTCAACAACACCTATGTAAGTCAAACACCAGCTAATAAGCCTTGCCAAGATCATATTGTCAAAAAAGGAGAATACATCTATCAGATTGCCAGAAAATATAATGTATCTCCTAGTGTATTAATGCAAAGAAACAATAAAAATGCCCAATCTGTACTCAAACCTGGTGAACGGCTTTCTATTTGTCAACAAGCAGCAGCAAAACAAATCCCCCCAAAAAAAGAAAAAAAACAGACCCCCTTAAGTCCTGAGAATTACAGCTATAAAGTCTATGCTCAAGAAGCCAAAAAAGAATACGAACTGGTGCTTAAAGAATATAATTTACTGAAAAAAAGTTATGATGCGCTTTCTTTAGAGTATACCGAAAACAATGAGCGCCTTAAGTATATAGAGACCGAAAACAAACAACTTAAAGCCCTTTTAGAGAAAAACAACATCGCCTTTGATTTACCTACTGATGAACAAAACAATGAAAAGTTAAGTCCTGAAGAATTAGAAAATATTGCCGCTTTAAGAGGACGAATTAATCATTTAAAAACCAAAGTCAATCAAATGAAAAACGATATAGAAATTGACGACTCCTCACAAATTAATAAAACACAAACCCTAAATAGCTCCACGAACACTAGCTTTCAGACCATTGTTAATCAGATGTTTGACAAATTAAAAACCAATGGGTTTCACAATTATGCATTTGAAAAAAGAATGAGATACATACTGTCGCAAAAAAAACCTAAAAAAATTATACCCTCAGATTTGATCAATAATGGCGCGCAAGAAATTTCTGCAACCAATTTTCAAACCCTTTTTGACTCGACCTTCATGAATCAATTTTTAACTATTCCGTATCAAATAGAAGACAATCAGTCCGAGAAAATCATGCGCTTATATGCAGAGGTAAAAACCAAAGAGATGGAAATTTTCAAAAAACAAGGCCAGTACATCATTAAAAAACCAAAAGAAGATAAAGGGCAAACGGTCGATCAAAATGAGCCACTTTATTTGTATTTACAAGAATTGACTGATTTTAAGGAAGAGACTAAAAAAGAAATCACCGTTTCTTTTGCCGAATTTGAACTTAAAGCCATTTCTGAAAAAGGCGGCTTTGACACCTTTGATCATTATCGGTTTTGTAGATAAACAATCTAATCATTCTACTTTATTGAACATTCGTACTTACTCAAAGTCATCGTAAAGCAGATACTTCTTTCTGATTTGCTTAAATGCGTTAAGATCATCTTGCCAGCTATGTTTGATTTGCAGTTCTGAATAGTTGTCTTCAATTTGCTCTCTGAGTTGATCAGATCCTGCTAAAAGATCAAAGAATTTAGCATTCGAGAAAAACCCGTCTTGTGTATTTAATTTATACATACCAATCAGCCAATGTAAATAAATGCCCTTATGATTATCGATGCCATGCTCGCCAAAATCACTTAAGGAATATCCATAACATATTTTATCTTGGTGTTTAGGATATTTTGCCCCAAAACTGCTTTTGGGGGTAAACGAAAAACTAGAATCTTGAAAGCTTGGGTAACCAATAATCTCAAATGGGGTAGAGGTTCCTCTGCCTACACTTACGATAGTACCTTCAAATAAAGCCAATGAAGGATATAATTTAATGGCCTGATCAGAACGCAAATTAGGCGAAGGGTAAATGGGTAAGCTAAAAGGGGTATTATGCGTGTATTTTTCACAAGGAATTACTTTTAAGTTGCATACTACTTTATTTTTTAGCCAAAATTCACCGTTAATCATTTGAGCGTATTCGCCAATTGTCATACCATGAACAATAGGCACAGGATGCATCCCAACAAATGATGTAAAAGCAGAGTCTAAAACCGGACCATCGACATAATGCCCATTCGGATTTGGTCTGTCTAGCACTACCACTCTAATTTTTGCTTCTGCAGCTGCTTCCATAATATAATGCAAGGTAGAAATGTAGGTGTAAAAACGAACCCCCACATCTTGTATATCAAACACAATGACATCAATATCTTTAAGTTGATTTTTTGACGGTTTTTTATTTTTACCATAAAGTGACACAATGGGCACACCTGTTTTTTTATCTAGCCCGTTAAGCACATGTTCTCCAGCATCTGCATGGCCTCTAAAGCCATGTTCAGGCGCAAATATTTTTTGAATGGGTATCTCTAATTTTAATAACGAATCTACAAGATGCGTCTGTCTAATGACCGAAGTCTGATTGGCTACAATGGCAACCTTTTTACCTTGAAGTTCAGAAAGATATTTTTCTGTCTGCTCAGCACCTGTTTTAATCTGAGCATAGCCCGTAATACAGATTAGCATCCACCCATAAAAAAGGCTAAAAATCTTCAACTGCTTTGATTTAGTGAATGTTTGTACGTTCAATTTCGGGGGGATGTTTCATGAAGATAGTGCTAAATTGTGATAAAATGTCACAAATCTTTATACTTAAAAACCAATTTTCTTCGTTAAAAATACTCGCCATAGCTACTGCTATGTCTGTGTTTTTTGCCTTAAAATCTGTCTTTTCTATTAACGATCTTTTATGCCATTTTATCTCAATTTAGCTCTAAAAAACCACTAAGTTCTTTTAAAAAAAGTGCCGGCTGTTCAGCGTGTACCCAATGACCTGCCTGTGAAATAGTTCTCAACTGAGCACATACAAAATAAGTTTTTATCTCCTCAAGATCTTGATCTAAGATATAATTAGACCGACTACCTTTAATAAATAAGGTCGGTTTATCCATCATTCGATGCATGGTCTGCGCCCCAACGTTGGAAATCGATTTAGTAATCACGGGCAGATTAAATTTGAATGCCAGTTTGCCTTTCTCTTTCCAGTATAAATTCTTTGCTAAAAACTGTACCACATCTTCTTCTGAAAGATACGTCTTAAGCCTTTCAATAACTTCTTGTCGAGACTTAACTTCATTAAAATCAATGCTATTCAGAGCATCTAATATAATATCGTGGTGAATGGGATACGCTTTAGGCCCAATATCTACAATAATTAGTTTGTCAATATACTCTGGGTAAAACTGAGCAAAAGTCATTGCAATTTTACCGCCCATTGAATGGCCAATAAGTGCAAATTCATCTAAATGCAATTGTTCCACAAGTGCTCTAAGCATTTCAGACATTGCCTTATAAGTAAAATCTCCTTTGTGAGGCGATTTGCCATGGTGCGGAGCATCAATCAAATAAACAGAGTATCTATGTGAAAGTGCTTTGGCTATGCCCATCCAATTGTCAAGCATACCAAAAAGGCCATGAATAATTAACACTGCAGGCCCTTTGCCTAATTGTTTATAATGCAACATCCTTCTGAAGAATTTAATCCGAGTTAAACAAATCTACATTTTTCTAAAATAAGTTTTAAGAACGCATTACATTTGCGAACATGATTCATGACGCTTTAAAAGAAAGGATTCTCATTATAGATGGAGCCATGGGAACCATGATTCAACGTTATGGTTTAGACGAAAACGACTACAGAGGTCCTCGATTTAGCAAACACGCTCTAGATCTTAAAGGCAATAATGATCTTTTAAGCATTACTAAACCGCAAGTGATCAAAGAGATTCACTGCGCTTATTTAGAGGCTGGCGCTGATATTATTGAAACCAACACCTTTTCATCTACTTCAATTGCTCAGGAAGATTATAAGCTAGAATCGATCGCCTATGAACTAAACTTTGAGTCTGCTAAAATTGCCAAAGAGGCTGCCACACATTATTCAACTTCAGATAAGCCTCGTTATGTTGCAGGTGCTATTGGGCCTACCAATAAAACGGCGTCTTTAAGCCCTGATGTTAACAACCCAGCTTTTAGAGCCATTACGTTTGAGCAATTAAGAGCGGCGTATTATGAGCAGATTAAAGGACTTTGTGAGGGCGGAGTGGATCTGTTACTCATAGAAACTATTTTTGACACGCTTAATGCCAAAGCCGCTTTATTTGCCGCCGAAGAATACTTTTCTGCCTCTAAAAAACGCTTACCCATAATGATGTCAGGCACCATTACCGATGCTTCAGGAAGAACTTTAAGCGGTCAAACTACTGAAGCTTTTTTAATCTCGCTTTCTCATGCCAATCTCTTATCTATTGGTTTAAATTGTGCACTTGGCGCTAAAGAGTTAAGACCTTATTTGCAAATTTTAGCCCAGAAAGCCCCTTTTTTTGTAACGGCCTATCCCAATGCCGGACTGCCCAACGAATTAGGAGCATACGACCAAAGCCCTGCAGAAATGGCTAGTTTATTAAAGACATTTGCCGAAGAAGGATTGATCAATATGGTAGGCGGATGCTGTGGTACAACTCCAGAACATATCAAAGCCATCGCTGAAGCAGTCAAGGACATCCCCCCAAGAAAAATAAACGCTTCATTAGAATTGGCCATATGAATACGTCAAGCAACACTATGCAATTGAGCGGCTTAGAGCCCTTGGTCATAACCAAGGAATCTAATTTCGTGAATATTGGTGAGCGCACCAATGTAACAGGCTCACGTAAATTCTTGCGTTTAATTAAAGAAGGCTTATATGAAGAGGCCCTTTCTGTGGCCAGAGAACAGGTCGAAGGAGGCGCGCAAATTATTGATGTAAACATGGACGAAGGGCTTTTAGACAGTAAAGCCTGTATGGTTACTTTTTTAAATCTCATAGCAGCAGAGCCTGACATTGCTCGTGTGCCTATTATGGTTGATTCTTCTAAATGGGAGGTCATTGAAGCGGGCTTACAGTGTTTGCAAGGCAAAGGAATTGTCAACTCTATTTCGCTGAAAGAAGGCGAAGAGACATTTTTAGAGCAGGCGCAAAAAATCAAATGGTATGGTGCCGCAGTAATTGTGATGGCTTTTGATGAGAAAGGCCAAGCCGACACCTTTGAAAGACGTATTCAAATCTGTGAAAGAGCTTACAAGCTTTTGGTTGACAAGCTTTGTTTTAACCCTAGAGATATTATCTTTGATCCGAATATTTTTCCGGTGGCTACAGGTATAGATACCCATAAAAATTATGCCTTAGACTTTTTTAAAGCCACAAAATGGATCAAAGAGCATTTACCCTTTGCCAAAGTAAGTGGAGGCGTAAGCAATGTCTCTTTTTCATTTAGAGGAAACAACAAGGTACGTGAAGCCATGCACTCTGCTTTTTTGTTTCATGCAATTAATTCAGGCATGGACATGGGAATTGTTAACCCAAGCCAGCTAGAAGTCTATGATCAATTAGATCCTACACTTCTCGAACGCGTAGAAGATGTTCTCCTCAATAGAAAAGACAATGCCACTGAAAGACTACTAGATCTAGCGGAGCGCTACAAAGGGCAAAATAATCCACAAAAAGAGCTTAAAACAGCGGCCTGGAGAGAAGAAAAAGTGCAAAAAAGATTAGAGTATGCTTTAGTTAAAGGCATTACAGAATATATTGAAGAAGATGTCGAAGAGGCTAGAAAAAACACAAGTAAAACCTTAGAAGTTATAGAAGGGCCTTTAATGGATGGCATGAATATCGTTGGCGATTTATTTGGAAGCGGTAAAATGTTTTTGCCTCAAGTGGTAAAAAGTGCACGCGTGATGAAAAAAGCAGTCGCTTATTTATTGCCTTACTTAGAAGCTGAAAAATCTGAACATGACAAAAAGAATAATGGAAAGATTCTTTTAGCCACTGTAAAAGGTGATGTGCACGATATTGGGAAAAACATTGTGGGCGTAGTATTGGCTTGTAACAACTATGAAATCATCGACTTAGGTGTTATGGTTTCTGCGCAAGATATCATTAAAAAAGCCAAAGAAGAGCACGTTGACATTATTGGATTAAGCGGACTTATTACCCCATCATTAGATGAAATGGTATTTGTAGCCTCTGAGCTAGAAAAACAAAACCTATCCATCCCGCTTTTAATTGGTGGCGCTACCACTTCTAGGGTACATACCGCTGTTAAAATAGAAGATCATTACAAAAGTGGCTCTACCACTCATGTATTAGATGCCTCAAGAGCAGTCACTGTAGCAGACCAGCTTTTAGGCTCTAAAAAAACAGCCTTTTTATCTGCCCAAAAAGAAAGCTATGATCGCATTAGAGAGAATTATAAAAATAAGATCAATCCTTCTAAGTATCTTTCATTAGAAAAAGCAAGACAAAATAAATTAAAGATTGATTTTGACAGCTACGCCATCCCAAAACCCACCTTTGAAGGCCCAAAGTATTTTGATGCCATAGATTTGTCTTTACTTCTTGATTACATTGACTGGACCCCCTTTTTTAGAACATGGGAATTAGCAGGTAAATATCCTGAAATACTTGACGATCAAATTGTAGGCACACAGGCTAAAGAAGTCTATGCAGACGCACAAAAAATGCTGCACACAATCCTTAAAGAAAAATGGCTGTTTGCAAAGGCAGCCATAGGTTTTTGGCCTTGTTACAGTAAAGATGAACAGGTTTATTTAAAAAATCAAAACAAGGTATTTCACTTTTTACGGCAGCAATCTCAAAAGGCAAAAGATATTCCGAACTTGTCTCTAGCCGATTTTATAGCCCCAGAAGGGCACACGGATTACATAGGGGGCTTTGCGGTCACTTGTGGCTTAAATATTGAAGCTAAAATCAAACAATTTGACTTAGAGAACGACGACTATTCTTCGATTATGCTTAAAGCACTGGCCGATCGTTTGGCTGAAGCACTTGCTGAATACATGCATTTAATGGTACGTAAAACCTATTGGGGGTATTCTAAAGATGAAGATTTTTCTAACAGTGCGCTGATTGCAGAGTCTTACCGCGGCATTCGACCTGCTCCGGGTTATCCAGCGTGTCCTGACCATACTGACAAACGCACTCTTTTTGACCTCTTAGATTGTGAAAAAAAGTTAGGCGTAACTTTAACCGAAAATCTTGCCATGTACCCAGCAGCATCGGTATGTGGGTGGTACTTTGCGCATCCAAAAGCCAAATACTTTGGCGTAGGTAAAATCCGAGAAGATCAAGTCAAAGACATGGCAGAAAAAAAAGAAATGAAGCTTGAACGCATGCAAAAATGGCTGAGTCCTAATTTAATTTAAAACGTTATTTTGGGTCGCTTCGCTTGGTTTATTTTGGGGGGATATTTTTTGGGAGGATATACGTGTTATGCTCAAGAAAAGCCAATTTACAAAATTACAAAGGCGGAAAGTGCGCTTGAAATTGACGGTAAACTTTTAGAATCTGATTGGCAAACAGCTCAACAAATATCATCATTTAAGCAGTGTTTCCCCTACGATACTTCCTTGGCTCAGACCAAGACTATTGTTAAGTTAACGTATGATCATAAATACCTATACGTAGGCGCTATTTGTAAAGATACTAATAGAAGTGCTTATGTTATTCAGTCTTTAAAAAGAGACTATTCATATCCGAGAAGTGATGCTTTTGCTGTATTTATAGATCCTTTTTTAGATGGTGCGAATGGCTTTAGCTTTTCTGTAAACCCTTATGGCGTTCAGCGCGAAGGACTTATTCAAAATGGCGGCGTGTTTGGCGTTACTACCAGTTGGGACAACAGATGGGAGTCAGCCGTGATTCAAACCGCTGAAGGATGGCAAGTTGAAATGGCCATTCCTTTAAAAACGATTCGCTTTAAAAATGGCACTCAAAAAATGTATATGAATTTTTCTCGAAATGATTTAAAAATAAATGAAAATTCAGCCTGGGTAAGGGTGCCAAGAAATTTTAACATCGCTACGCTCGCCTTTACAGGCGAGATCATTTTCGATGCCCCATTAATGCGTACGGGGCAAAATATAGCCTTGATTCCATATGTTGCCTCTGGATTTAACCGAAACGATCAAAACAATCAAAGTGCCTTTCCCTACAATGCTGGTTTTGATACCAAAATAGCCGTAGGTTCAAATTTAAATTTAGATGTAACGGTAAATCCTGATTTTTCTCAAGTAGAGGTAGACAGACAGGTTATTAATGTCTCACGTTTTAGCTTATTTTTTCCAGAACGTCGTCAGTTTTTTATTGAAAACAGCGATTTATTTGCGTCCTTTGGATTTACTAAAATTCGTCCTTTCTTTTCAAGACAAATCGGATTAGGGTTTGACTCGTCTACATTTGCCGTTAAACAAATCCCAATCCCTTATGGGCTTAGATTAAGTGGTAAGATTAACCAAAATTGGCGTATTGGCCTAATGAACATCCAGACATTAAGAGACAGTACGGCTAAAATTACAGGGCAAAATTATTCTGTCTTTGCCTTACAAAGACGTGTATTTAACCGCTCTAATATTGCTTTTATAGCCTTGAATAAACAGCCTACCTCTGATCTCTCATCCCCCCAAACAACAAATAGAATTCTGGGTATCGACTTTAATATCGCCTCTAAAGACAACAAACTAATCGGAAAACTTTTTTCACATCACTCTTTTTCAAACCTCGGCATAGGGTCAGGCAATGCCAATGCCTCATGGCTTAGGTATGACAACCAGATTTGGGCACTTTCTTGGAATCATGAATATGTACATGAAGCCTATAGAGCTCAGGTCGGTTTTGTACCCAGAGCTTCACTTACAGACCCTGCCACAGCACAGCGCATCCATAACACTTATTTTAGATTAGAACCCTCCATTTACAAGAGATGGTATCCCAAAACGGCTAAGATTAATAAAATTACGTTTGGCACCTATTACAGCGATTATATGAATCAGAACCTAGAATCTAACGACAGGATCAATGAGCTTAGTTTAGGTATTCTATTTTTGAATTCAGCAGATCTTTTACTCAAAATATCCAGAAGAGATGTACAATTAAATTTTGATAGAGATATTACGTTTAGCGGTCAAACGCCTTTGAGTGCGGCAAAATACAACTTTATTTATGGCAGCGCTAAATTTATTTCAAATCGCAGAAAAACTTTTTTTGTAGAATCTGAAGTGCGTTTGGGAGACTATTACAACGGCTCCTCTCAAAAGTATTTTTTCTCAGTAAATAAACGCATTCAGCCAACCACGCAACTTTCTTTTGAAGCAGAAAGAAATCGCTTTAAAATGCCCTATATTTCTGCGCCTATCCATCTTGACCTTTTTAGATTCACTTCAGAATTTTCTTTTACCAAACAACTCTTTTTTACCACATTTTTACAATACAATACGCAGGCTAAAAATGTAAATTTAAATGCCCGATTTCAATATCGGTTTAAGCCTATGAGTGATTTGTTTTTGGTTTACACCAATAATTACACAGAAGCTTTTTATACTAAAAATAAAGCTTTGGTATTAAAACTCAATTACTGGTTTAATTTGTAGAAGAGTTCTTTTCAAAACCTCAGATTTTTGTTCCTATTAAGGCGTTTTGAAGTTACCCCGCTTTTCATTAGCGAATCTTTCATAAACCTCATTATCATTGAATTTTAGAGATTTTACAAGTGAAAAAGAAAATTTCCATAGTGCGTTCAAAAGTGCGTTGGCCTGCCAAGAATGGCGGGCGTGGGCTGGAGGTGAATGGAAAATGTGGCTTTGCAGGGCGGGCCTTGTGGGCTACATTTTCTAGAGGTGGGCAGATAGCTTCATTCTTGGCTTGAATTTTCGTTCTTTTCTTCAAGGAAAAGGACAAAAAATAAGGATAAAAGAAAATAGCTTAAAAAAACGGGGTAACTCCAAATTAAGGCGTTTTGTTGACAAAATATCACAGCATACTAGTGTATGTGAGAGTATTTTTGGATAAAAAACAACAAAAATAGGGGCAAAAAGGGGAGATAAGTATTCCAAAAAGCAAAATATGATTTTGAATTTTAGTTTTGAAAAGAACTCTAGAAAAACGAATTACAACTTGTTCTCACTTTGTGTATCTACAAAAAGAATACGGCTATTTCTATCTATGTTCTTTTGGGCTACATAATCTTTTAAAAAAGACATCGTCTTCCAGGTATAAACCTTATCTAGGCTCAGCCCAAATTTTGATTTAAAGTATGCAATAGTTTTTTTTTGACTCTTATTTTTTTGCGCAAATCCGCCCAGATCAGGGCTAAATACATGCATGTTGTTGCCTGAATTTAAAAGATATGTTTGTATGTTTTTTTTGATATATGACGCTTTAAAACTACTCACACCTATGGTATTTTGCCCTGAAGGAGCACTCTGAATAATGCCTGCCAATGTGACGCCGGTACCGCAAGAACAAAACACAAAATCACTATGTAAAGCGGCAACTAGTCGTCCTAATTCGAGTGCTCCTTTAAACCCAAGTGTGCCACCGCCGCCTTCTTCTATGAAGTATCCTTCAGGAATTCCTATGTTTTTCAGAATAGGATTAGGATCTATCCTGAGTAATCTGTATTGTTCTCTTGAGATAAAGAAAAGTCTCATGCCAAGATTTTCACAATACTTTAATACAGGGTTACGTGTTTGCTCACTCAATTCATCCCCCCGCACAATCCCAGTGGTCTGAAATCCAAATAAGCGTCCCGCTTTGGAGAGACTTAGTAAATGATTAGAGTAAGCGCCTCCCATAGAAATTAAATGTCCTATTTTATGCTTTTGAGCATGTAACAAATGGTATTTGAGCTTAAAATACTTATTGCCATTCAAAAGCGGATTAACTTTTTGCAAATTAAGTACTTGAATGACATGTACATCATTTAACCTTATGGCTTGAAGATCAATGATCGGGGCTGATTCATAAAACTCAGAAGGGAGTAAATTTGGCATTCCTCAATAAAATTAGACATATATTTTGATTCTCTGTATCTTTGTGAGCCATGCAAACAGAAGTTGCCCCTAACATAAAGAATGATCTTCTGCTTCAAGCAGCAAAGGGCTCCCCTACAAAAAGACCTCCTGTTTGGTTGATGCGACAAGCAGGCCGCATATTGCCAGAATACAGAAAAGTAAGAGCCAAGGCGGGTAGTTTTAAAAACTTAGTCACCAATCCTGAGCTTACCGCAGAGGTTACGCTTCAACCGGTTGATATTTTGGGAGTGGATGCTGCCATTATTTTTTCTGATATTTTAGTGATTCCAGAAGCCTTAGGCTTGCCTTATGAAATGGTTGAGAAAAAAGGGCCTTTTTTTCCTAAAACCATTACAAGTGCAGCCGATATAGAAGCGTTAAAAGACATTGACCCCTACACCGATATCCACTATACAATACAAGGCATTAAAATAGTCAAAGAACAACTCTCTGGCAGAGTGCCTCTTATTGGTTTCGCAGGCGCTCCCTTTACCATATTTGCCTATATGATTGAAGGATCTGGGTCTAAAACATTTTCTAAGGCTCGTGGTTTTTTATATCGATATCCTGAACTTTCTAAACAGCTGCTTCAAAAAATTACAGACGCCACCATTTTATACTTAAATGCGCAAATTTCAGCAGGTGCAAATTTGGTTCAAGTTTTTGATAGCTGGGCCTCCATCCTCCCAGAAAAACAATACAAAGAATTCGGATTAAAATACATTCATCAGATCTGTTCTAGCATTTCAAAGGTGCCTGTCACTGTATTTGCCAAAGGCGTGACGCATGGATTTGATTTACTTGCAGATTTACCCTGTGAAACGCTTGGCATTGATTGGAATATGAACCGATCTTATGCCATTGAAAAAGCTAAAAACAAAACCTTACAAGGCAATTTAGATCCTTGCGTATTATATGCTGACGATCAAACCATTGTAGGTGAAACACTAAAAATGTTAGATGATTTTTCTGATGTGCCCTATATTGCCAACTTAGGCCACGGCGTTTATCCTGATACAGATCCTGACAAAGTAAAATTATTTGTAGAAACCGTAAAAACATACAGTCATGAAAACAAGTAACCTTATTGTATTACTCATTATAATTACCAGCCAACTATTTGCTCAGAGTGATAACCTTGTAGAGAATCCAAGCTTTGATTTGCCCTTAAAAGAAGGCAAAGAAATTAAAGTAAAAGAAAACGGAGAAATCGAAGAAGCGCTTTTTTGGAGCTCTCCCACAGAAGTTAAAGCAGACTTATATTCGTCTGAAGCGAAATCTGAGCATTTATTAGTGCCCCTTAATGGCTACGGAAGAGAAGAAGCCGAAGAAGGCTGTTGTTACGCTGGAATAATGGCGTATTCTTACAAAGAAAAGTTTCCCAGAACCTATTTACAGGGCCAATTAAAACAGCATTTAGAAAAAGATCAATTTTACTGTGTAAGTTTTAATGTCAGTTTAGCTGACCTATCCAAATATGCAGTAAACGGCATTGGAGCTCATTTTAGTAAATTTCCGCTTGAGCCTAAGAAAATTAATCAGAACAAAGTTGTGCCTCAAGTCATGCATTATGCCAATAAAGTTTATGAAGATCAGTATTATTGGGAGGATGTTTGCGCAATGATTAAAGCAGAAGGCTCTGAAAAATACATTACCATTGGCAATTTTGAAATTCAAGACAGTATCCTGTATAAGAAAATGAAAAAATCTCGACAGTTTACTCAACCACAAACTTTTGATTCGTACTATTACATAGAAAACATTTCAGTAGTTAAAACCGATTCAAGCAGCAAATGCAAATGCAAATCTCTACGCACTAAAGATCAGGTGAAAAAAGTAGAGGTCTTGTACACCAAAGATGAGAGCGGAAACCTAGAAGACAACCCTGAGCTTATCATTGAGCAGATGTTTATTCCTTTTAATCCTAAATCAAAACTATTGAATTCATCCACAAAACTTAAGGCCGACAAAATCGCTAAAATTTTGGCAGAAAAACCCGGCGTAAAACTAAAAATTAGTGGGCATACAGATAAAATTGAGCAAAAATTAATGGATAAAATTAAAACCGACTTAGGGTTACAGAGAGCTGAAGCAGTAAAAAAATATTTGATCTCTAAAGGCGTTAAAGCCGATCAAATCTCTATTGAATCACTCAAAGACACGCAGTCTACATATACCAAAGATTTAAAAGAGCAAAAAAAATACATGAAAGCAACCTTTAGCTTGCTTTAATTTTGCTCTACAATGTTTAAAAGCCAATTTTCAAAACAGCAAGACGCATGGGCCTTTTACGATTGGGCCAATTCGGTGTATCCCCTTGTGATTTCTACCGCTATTTTTCCTATATTTTATGCAGCCAAAACCAGTGCGCGGATAGATGGCGTGTTAAACGACACTGTTTTATTTTTGGGCTATTCGTTTAAAAACACTGAACTGATCTCTTATGTACTGGCGTTTTCATATTTGCTTATTGTGCTCATATCGCCTGTCTTGTCAGCCGTTGCTGATTTGGCCGGACGCCGAAAGCTGTTTATGCAAGCTTTTTGTTATTTAGGGGGCTTAAGTTGTATGGGGTTATTTTTCTTTGACTCCCAAAAACTAGAATTAAGTTTAATCCCATATATCTTAGCAAGTGTAGGATTTTGGGGTAGCCTTGTGTTTTACAATTCATTTTTGCCATTGCTTGCCAAACACAAACAAATGGATCGGTTAAGTGCCAAGGGGTACTCCTACGGATATATTGGCAGCTTGTTGCTTTTAATTATAAATCTTGTTATGATTAAAGGCTTTGGCATTGATGTGAAATGGTGTTTTGTTTCTGTTGGTCTGTGGTGGATTGGTTTTGCCCAAGTGACCTTCTCTTCTTTACCAAAAGAAACCTCTCAAGAAAAAGGCAAATCATATTTAAAAATTCCTTTAGAAGAATTCAAAAAAGTCCGCGCTCAAGTTCTTTTAAGCAAAGGGTTAAAATGGTTTTTAATTGCTTTTTTTGTATATAGTATAGCTGTTCAAACCATCATTGCTATGGCAGTATATTTTGGCGAAAAAGAAATTCTTTGGCCCAATGACGATGAAAAATCAACCGGAATGATCGTCAGTATTTTACTTGTTCAGCTTATTGCTATTTTAGGGGCTTATTTGCACGCTAAGTTATCAAAGAGATATGGCAACAAACACGCTTTAATAGCCTCTATTAGTATGTGGATAGCACTTTGTTTATTTGCTTTTTTTTGCACATTGCCTTTGCATTTTTACATCATGGCTGGCTTAATTGGATTGGTATTTGGGGGGATTCAGTCTTTGAGCCGTTCGTCTTATTCTAAGCTGATTCCTGATACTCTTGATCAAACCAGTTTCTTTAGCTTTTATGATATCACTGAAAAAATAGCGCTTGTGATTGGCATATTTACATATGGTCTTTTAGAGGGTCTGACTGGATCTATGCGTGCGTCAATTATATTTTTAACGTTTGTTTTTATATTATCTTTAGTCTTATTGTTTTTTGTACCTAAAAAGAGCTTTGAAAGAAACTAATCAAGATACTATTTATGATGTTATTATAATAGGAGGGGGGATTATAGGTGCTGCTGTCTACCATACACTTTATGAGCGCTATCCTCAAAAAAAAGTCCTTTTAATTGAAAAAGAACATACAGTAGCTTTACATCAAACAGGACGAAATTCGGGTGTGATTCACTCTGGCATTTACTATAAACCAGGGTCATTAAAAGCTAAAAATTGTAAAAGAGGACGTACGCTACTATTAGAGTTTGCCAAGAAAAACCAAATCTCTTACGAACTTTGTGGTAAAATAATTGTGGCTACTGATCAATCAGAAGCTCAGCGTTTAGAGAACATCTATAAAAGAGGTATACAAAATAAAACCGAGGATATCGAATCGATTGATGCACATCAAATCAAAGAGATTGAACCTTTTTGCGAAGGAATAAAAGCTATAAGAGTAGGAAGCGCAGGCATCATTGATTACAAGGGCATGAATCAGAAACTTATTCAGATTCCAGATTCTACGAATTCTTTTCAAAGCATATTCAATGCAAAAGTACTTGATTTTAAACCTCAAGACACACACACACTAGTGGTCACAAAGACTAAAAACTATTTAGGCAAAATGATCATCAACGCGGCTGGTCTTTTTGCAGATCGAATAGCTAAAAAAGATGTAAAAAGTTCTTTTAGTGAAAAAATAGTTCCGTTTAGAGGAGATTATTATGAACTCACTAAAGAAGCTACGCACAAAGTAAAACATTTAATTTACCCGGTAGCAGATCCTAATTTTCCGTTTTTAGGTGTGCATTTTACAAGAATGATTGATGGCAGGGTAGAGTGTGGCCCCAATGCTGTATTCTCGTTTAAAAGAGAAGGGTATAGCCGCGCTAGCTTTTCATTAAAAGACACCATTGAATCTTTAAGCTACCCTGGTACTTTAAAACTTTTTGCTGCCCATTGGAAAATGGGACTTGAAGAATATAAGCGTGCCTTTTCTAAACGCTTGTTTTTACGCTCACTGCAAAAATTAATGCCAAGTCTTACAATGAAAGACATCAAACCTACGCGCTCTGGAGTAAGGGCACAAGCATTAACAAAAGACGGCTCGTTAGTAGATGACTTTTTAATGATAGAACATGATAAAGCCATTCATTTGATTAATGCCCCATCACCTGCTGCAACAGCTTGTTTGGCTATTGCTGAGTCTATTGTAGATGCATATTCTAAGCGTATTCACAGCTAAAACAATCGCTTTTACTATCTTTTCTTGACTCCTTTTTTTCTTTTTCATATGTAACCTTTTGCGTTTTCGCTCGTTAGACCAGATGAATACAATGAAAAAACTATGAGACAACTCAAAATCACAAAACAAATTACCAACAGGGACTCGCCTTCGTTGGAAAGGTACTTACAAGAGATTAGTCGGGTATCCATGATAACACCTGATGAAGAAGTAGAATTAGCAAAAAGAATTAGAGCTGGTGACCATCAGGCGCTCAATGAGCTTACACAAGCCAATTTACGTTTTGTGATTTCTGTAGCTAAACAGTATCAAAACCAAGGACTTTCACTAAGTGATTTGATAAATGAAGGAAACCTTGGGCTTATCAAAGCAGCACAACGTTTTGATGAAACCAGAGGATTCAAATTTATATCTTATGCCGTATGGTGGATTAGGCAATCGATCTTACAGGCACTTGCAGAGCAATCTAGAATCGTAAGGTTACCACTTAACAAGGTCGGGTCATTGAACAAAATCAATAGAGCCTTCTCTGAATTGGAGCAAGAATACGAAAGAGAACCATCTCCTGATGAA
>JAHDCS010000003.1:0-1012 GCA_020629755.1 Flavobacteriales bacterium
ATAATCCTCCTGCATCACATACGATTTTTTGAATGGTATCTATGCCACTCCAAGATGCATTAGGAATATAAGTAAGACACCCTAAAGAATCTACAGTAGCTGTTCCGTTAGAAGGCGTCGAGGAGCCAATAAAACAGGATAGATTCTCTCCAAAACCAATATCTGGATCACTCACTGTACTACAAACACTAACCGTATCATCGACATCAACACTTGTAGATTGATCCTCTATTGAAGGTGGGTCATTCACGGGCAATACATTTATACAAACAGAGTTTGTATCACATAAACCGTTTATATCACAAGTACTATAACAAATAGTATCCGCCCCAGACCAGTTTGAAAAAGGCGCATACATTATTGTTTGATTATCTGTTTGAATTGTTGTTGTAGCATTCGCACTTTGACAAACTACAGATGAAATAAAAATGGAATCCAAATTTGGATCAATGTCATTCACAAGAACATTTAAACTTAATGAATCATCTTCATTAAGTGTATAATCGTCTTTGGTGCCCATTGGACCTAAATTAACATATGGAATTTCAACAATTAAATTTGCAGTATCACATAATACTGGATTTCCTGCATCACAAACAATATAACATATAGTATCTGTTACAGCAGGTTGTGGGAAAGGAGCAATGTACTCTATGTAACCATTTGTTGCTGTAACAATAGACCCAATATTACCTAAAGAACATAGTGTTATATCAGCTAAGGAATCTTCAACATCACTATCATTTACAAGCACAGGAAAAGTAATGGTGTCTCCAGGGTTTACTGTTGTTAAATCATCATTTGCTATAGGTGAATCATTCACAGGGTCTACTGTAATGATGATTTCTGATGTATCACATAAACCTCCAGCATCGCAAACAACTTTTAATATTGTATCTGTGCCCGACCAATTTATATTTGGTATATAAGTAATACAACCTAAAGAATCAATCATTATTGTTCCATTAGTTGGTGTAGCGCCAGTTGTAAAGCAAGTATGCGTATCTGCAGG
>JAHDCS010000003.1:1112-9409 GCA_020629755.1 Flavobacteriales bacterium
GTCTGCATCCGTAACTGTCGCACATACGCTTACCGTATCGTCTTCATCTACTGTTATAGTCTGATCTGTAATGATTGGTGGGTCATTCACAGGGTTTACTGTTATAATGAAATCTGAAGTGTCACATGCTCCATTATTATCACATACAATCTTTCGCACGGTGTCTACGCCAGACCATTCTGCTGAAGGCGTATAGGTTATACAACCAAGTGCGTCAACTACTGCTGTTCCATTACTTGGTGTGCCAGAAGCTATAGAACAAGTATGCGTATCTGTAGGGTCTACATCTGTAACGCTACCGCATATAGACGCCGATGAATCTTCATCTATGGTTGCCGTCTCATCTGTAATGATTGGTGGATCATTCACAGGGGCTACTGTAATGATGATTTCTGATGTATCACAAGCCCCATTATTATCGCATACAACCTTTTGAAGGGTATCTGTGCCAAACCAATCTGCATTTGGAATATAGGTCACACAACCCAGTGCGTCGACTACTGCTGTTCCGTTAGAGGGTGTACCCGCGCCAATAGAACAAGTATGCGTATCTGCAGGGTCTGCATCCGTAACTGTCGCACATACGCTTACCGTATCGTCTTCATCTACTGTTGCGGTCTCATCTGTAATGATTGGTGGATTGTTATCTGGAATAACATTGATAATCATTTCTGATGTATCACAAAGACCAGCAGTATCACACAGAATTTTGTAAACAGTGTCGATGCCTGTAAATGAAGTATTAGGAGTGTAGGTTAAACACCCCAACGAGTCTACTATAGCTGTTCCATTATTTGGAAAACCACTTACTAAACTACATTCTAGAGAATCATTTGGTAAATTTTCATCCGCATAAGTTACACAAAAACTAATAGGAGTATTTTCATTTGTATTTACTAAGGTATCTGAGATTGTAGGAGGGAAATAAATCACTTCAACAAGGATACTACTACTTACAAAAGCCTCACATGAAGGAGGAAGTTTAAAAGCCTTTACCTCTAGAGTTACACTGTCTTGTAATAAAAAACTTGGAAAGGTAAGTGCGGATCCTGTCCCAAATATTGTAGGGCCGATGGCTATATTTGTAGATGCATCATACAATTCATAAAACACACCCGATTCACTACCGCTTAAACCAACGGTAATTGTGGTGCCTGGAGAGACCGTATCTGCCCCACTATAATTTATAGTATATGAAGTAGAAGGTAAGTTACAAGACACAAAACACGGACTTGACTCTAAACTAATATCATCTGGGGCTAAAAGAGCTGTTGCTGTAATTTGCCCGCCGGTGTATAGTGCAGAAGTAGAAATGGTTGCATTCCACATACCACCAGAAACTGTGGTAGTACCAATTGAATCGCCGTCTATATATACGACAATGGTGGCCCCATCATTTGGGTGGGTCCCAACAATAGAAACATCCCCTTCTCTATAATCTAGTGAACAATCAATAGAAGGTCTAGCTGTAGTGTCTGGTACACCACAAGCATTCGAAAACTCACCAGAAGACGAACCACAAACAGGCTTTAGGATTGCTTTTACAGAATCACCAGGATTTAGCGGGTTTATAATAGTGGTAAAATTATTAAAACCAGTTAAGTAGGTGGTATCTAGTTCATAGGAGCTCGATGAAGCTCTGTAAATAGAAAGACAAATGGTGTCAAATTCACTGCCAATGGCATTCCCGTAGATTAAAGTGTCGCCTACTTGAAAATCACATGAAAAACTTGGTTCACCAGCAGCTTCACCCACCATAGAAACCGTTGAAGCTGTTGACAAACACTTGCCAGATTCAATTGCTTTTGCGGTTAAAGAATCACAATTATAAAGCGTTACAGGTGTAACTGTAAAATTTCCAGAACCATCAGCAGTGGCAGATCCAATGTTTACTCCGTTTTGGTATAAAAGAACATATGCACCCGCAACAGCTGTTCCTGAAACTTGTGTGCTATCTGAAGAGTAAGATCCTGTTATCACTGGTGTAGAAGATGCTAATGTTACATTATAACATACTATTGTTGGTGAAGATTCACATTTTCCGGGTTCTGTCTGTGTAATTTCATATACTCCATCTACCATACAACCTGCACCAGAATTACAACCATTGTTATTATTACATTTCCAAATCCAACTACCATCTGTATCTGCTGTTAAAGTACTCCCTGACAATACCGAGCCTCCAGAAGCTACAGTAAGCACACCATCTACATATATTTTTATCTCTGCCCCGGGTGTAGCACTAGAAACTAAACCACAAATTCCTTTTGCATCAAACTGAGCAATAGAAATTACAGGCGCTGGTGAACAAGTTGCCCCTACGATTGCATGCTCACAATCTTCGATTGGAGAGTAGCCATTTAAAAAACTACCAACCACTACTGAGTCATTTGAATTTAAAGCTGTTAATAAATTTGAAACCCAATTTCCTGATGCGTCTGCTACAACGGTATCTGTTTGGGTAAGCACAGCGCCAACATAAACATGAACCGTTACACTTGAGTTAGCCTCAGCAGTGCCATCTACAGTTGAACTACCGTCTGCTATAGGTTGATTTATATTCGGACAATCTATAAAGGGTGGTGGAAAACCTGCTTCACATGTATCACAAAGTGAATCTAAGGGCACTGGTGGTGTTGACCCGCCAATATCTTCCCAAGCACAAGCAAAGCAGTCACCATAACTATCATCTGCTCCACCAATATCCGATACAGAACCTTCTAAAGCACAAGAGGCCGATGTATTGGTTGTACCAACCATTCTTAATGGAGTTGAAGTGGTTATACCAAAACTTGATGTTAAACTACTAAAGGGTAAATAAAAATCATAATAGTAGGATTGGTCTAAACAAAGTGTTGAATACTCACCAACCACTTTCTGGTAATAATCTTCTCCTGTAAAACTAGTAACAACATTACCACAATCACTGGCCCCATCAATATCAGAAATTTCTACTCCAAAATTTGTGATAAGAGAAATCATAATTTCAAAACCCGGATTTTCTGGAGTTGAATTTGGGTCATCTGCACCTAATAAACCATCGGTATCAATTAGGATAGAATACCCTTTACTGTTAGGAGCCGCAGAACCTAAACGAAATCTAAAGATTAAATTATCTGAATCATCTATAGCGGTATAGATAGAATAACCCCCTGTATCTGGAATAATATCTGTAAAGCCGCAAGCGGGACCACTAGACAAATCTGCACTAGATTCATCACCACTAACAGAAGGAATTCCAAACATATTAATCTCGAACTCATCTGGGGCATAGCCATCATTAGAAAAGCCAGATGAACCTGAAGAAATAAAATTATCCCCATTTGGATCTAATACAGAAGGACCTGTTCCCGTAGCTGGATCATAAATAAAACCCGAGGTTTGAGAAAATAATTCTAAAGGACTTGAAATTAATAAAGAAACAAATATAAAAAGTGTTGTGACTTTCATAGAAAAAATTCTTGAAAGAAAGATACTATTTTTTATTATATAGCATTCTTCATCCCCCCCCCCAAAAAAAAAAAAAGCCCTTAATTATTATAACTAAGGGCTTTAATCATTCATGTGTTTTGTGAATCACATTTTAACAATCTTAAACTCTGTTCTTCTATTGAGTTGATGCTCATCATCAGAACATTTAGATTTTTTAGCGCCTTCGCATGCGCAATCATTTACCAATTGGGACTCTCCATACCCTTTACCATAAATACGCGTTGGATCATCAATTTTACTCTTTACGTACTGCGCAGAGCTTTTCGCTCTTTTATCAGACAAATTTCTGTTGTATTTAGCAGATCCTCTGCAATCTGTATGAGATCCTAATTCAATTACCATATTCGGATTGTCTTTTAACACACGTACAATCTTATCTAATTCAAATGCAGCATCCGGTCGAATGTCTGATTTGTTAACGTCAAAATAAATAGGGTTAATATTGATGATTTTACCTATGTCAGCCCCCACATCAATTTTATTTAAAGCAATGTCTAATTCTTTAGTGACATCAATAATTTTTTCATCGCCGATAGTTTTAGATAGTAACCCGCTTTTAGTTAGATAACCAGGTGCAGACACCGAAATATAATAATTCAACTTATCTCCTTTTCTAGCTTCAAGATTATCTTGAAACGTGCCGTCAGACTTTGTGTTAAATTGATAGATGATTTTTCCTGAGCCATTATCAACCACATCTACTTTAGCATTTTCAATAGGTGTTTGGGCATCTTTTTCAATGACCTTCCCTAACAATTTTACGCCTGGAATGCCTAGAGAAATGTCTTTTTTTATCTCTCCTTCAGCCTCTTTATTAATATCTATAGCTTCAGATAATTCTTCGTACTCTGGTTTTGTTGCTGTAATACTATAACTCTCACCAGCGCTAACCCCAAAATTGTATACTGCATCATCACCAACAGTTTGCTCATCCAAAACATTTCCGTCTTTATCTAAAAGTTTAACCACTGAAGAGGTCAACAATTCATTTGTTTTTTGATCTGTCACAACACCAGTTACATATACTGGTTTTATAATACTTCCTGTAAATCTATAAATATCATCATCTCCACTTCCGTCTGCTCTATTTGAAGAAAAATATCCTTCATTACCCGAGCTAGAGACAATTAATCCAAAATCATCACGAGACGTATTAATAGATCCTCCTAAATTTTTTGCTTCAGCAAATCCACTGCCTGCCTTAGAAGCTACAAAAATATCTAATCCCCCCAAACCTAAACGGCCATTTGAGGCAAACAAAAGAACATCCTCTTTACTTATAAATGGAAACATTTCATCGCCTTCAGTATTTACTTTATCACCAAGGTTTTCTGGATTAGTCCAGCTGCCACCACTCAATGACGTTTTATAGATATCTGTTTTACCTATCCCTCCGGGTTTATCAGAGGCAAAATACATCGTTAAACCATCTGCACTTAAAGTTGGGTGTCCTACTGAATACTCATTTGAATTAAACGGGAATTCTTTTTCATTCATCCATGATCCGTCTTCAGAAATCTCGCACGAATAGATTTTTAAATGCGTCACCCCTTCACCATCAGTTCCTCGATCATTACCCACCATGTTATTTCTAGTAAAAAACACTCTTTTACCATCAGGTGTAAACGTTAAAGGGCCTTCATGAAATTTTTTATTCGCACTTGAGTGTAGTTCGTTTACGTTTGAAAGACTTCCTGAAGCATCAACTGTTGCCTCATATATGTTAAAGTAGGGTGAATGATTCCAAGAATGTCGTCTAGAAATAGCTTTTACTTTTCCGCGGGCAGAAACAAAAGCAATTTTATCTTCTTTAGGGAAATAAGAAGGTGAAAAATCAGCTTTCATTGTGTTTATCCCCACTTTTTCTACTGTAAAACGACCATCGTTTTGTTTGATTTGATCGAATGTTTTTTTCTTAGTTATATGTTGAATAGCACGAGAATCATCGCTGCTTTTCTCATAAAATTTTTTCATCCAAGTATTGGCATCATCATATTTTTGATTGCTTTTTAATGCCCAAGTGTAGTTATAAATCTCTTCAGCAGAAGCATCGCCAAGATTAGCCACTTTTGCATAATACCCTTCAGCTTTATCAGGCATATTCATATGAAAATAACAAGACGCTAATCGTCTTAATGCATGGTGATTAGACGAATCAGATCCATACGCTATCTTATATATAGGGGCGGCTTGTGCGTAGGAGAGATTATCATAAAGTTTATCTGCTTTTGATTGCCCAATTAAACTAAAAGAGACAACCGAAGAGAGAAAAAGTGAGAATAGTTGTTTTGTTAACATCGTTAATTTCTTTTTTTTGTTAGAAATATCTTGGAGATATGATTTTGTCATGTGTAAAATTAAAATCATAGCTAATAAAGACTTCGTGTGATCCACTATTAGCTGCATTGAGTTTTGAAATATTTAAATCATAAGAATATCCTGCCTTTAACTGAGGAGAAAATTGATAGCCAATAAGTCCACCAAACGCGTCTCCAAAACGATGCATTGCGCCAAGCCATAACTTTTCACGTATTAAAAACTGAGCACTTAAATCTAAACTAAGCGGGGCATTCTGTGTCATCTTTAAAAGACCAGATGGTTTAAATTTTAAATTTTCACCAAGAGGGGTTATTCCTCCCATAATTAAATAATAATGCATCTGTGAAGAGGCTATTGCGTTTCCTACATTTAATTCATCTTTTAATATTGTAGGCACCGAAAATCCCGCATAAAAATTATCAGTATAATAATACGTGCCCGCACCAAAGTTAAAATGACTTGTGTTTAATGCATCATTTTGCACTGAAGGATCAGCACCTTGTACAGTAAGCAAATCAAGTGTTGAGGCAGAGTATAAATTAGCCCCAGTTTTAATCCCAAACGCTAGTTTTCCCTTTTCGCTCACTCTAAATCCGTACGATAAATCTGCCGCTACATTGGTTAGATTAATAGGGCCAATGCGATCGTTTAATACTGAAGCACCAATGCTTAATCCTTTAAATATTGGGGTGTGTAAATATATAGTTGCTGATTCAGGAGCGCCTTCTAATCCGACCCATTGATTTCTATAAAGACCTGTAATGTTAAGTGCCTCATGAGATCCTGCATAGGCTGGATTTACAGCTAAGGTATTGTACATATAATGTGTAAACTGTACATACTGCTGAGCATTTAATTTGGCAAGCCCAACTGAGCTTATGATTAAAACTGCTGAAATATATTGAAATGTATTTTTCATATTTTTTTTGTGTTTTGTGAAGATTATTAGTATGTGAGATAAACATACCCTACAATTCGATCTGAACCATCTCCCAGATCAATGACATAAAAATATGTACCAACCGGAAGTCTGTCAGAGCCAATTAAAATTCCACTATTAGGCAATCCTTCAAATTCATTTCCATACGGAGACGCTTCATACACTTTATTACCCCAACGGTTGTAAACCTCTAATGTATTATTTGGATAATTCTCAATATCTGGAACTACAAAATAATCATTGTAATTATCTCCGTCAGGTGAGAATGCTTCAGGAATAAATAACTCTTCTGGACACTGATCTGCATCTAGCCAATTTGGAATACCATCATTATCACAATCAACCAAAATACCATCATTATTCAGAACATATTCATCACAATCAGAAATGCCGTCATCATCTGAATCAGGATCTCTGAAATCTAAGACTCCGTCTGAATCAGTATCCAATAATGAATCTGCACTATTTTCTAGAGCATCATCCACACAATCATTATCAGAATCAGTATCTAGAAAATCAGGAATCGAGTCACTGTCAGTATCCACTAAAATAGGGTTACATAAATCAGATAAATCACCTAAGGCTTCAAATGTATCAGGTATTCCGTCACCATCACTATCTGTATCTAAATAATTTGGTATACTATCATTGTCTGGATCATTTGTGCCTTCTATATGATCAGCAATTCCATCATTATCAGAATCAGATGCAGATACAAAGAAATACACTTCTGCTGTATCACACAAACCAGTAGTATCACAAATCTGGTATTCTAAAACATCCCATGTACACACAGTGCCAGTATAAGGTGAATATGTTATGTTTCCGTTAGGATTTACAGTAATCCCACCCAAATCAGTTGAATCAATAATTGTTATTGTAATAGGATCTGAATCAGGATCTGAATCATTCACTAGTGCGTCTACAGAAATACTTGTGTTTGTAAAGGTAGAAGCTGTATCGTTTACTGCAACAGGAGGAGTAATTGTATTAATAATCTCTATAAATAAAGTGTCTTGAACACAAAGAGATGGAGTGCCATTATCACACACCGTATAAATAACTGTATCAACTACACCACATGTATCAGACGGGGGGATATAGCTAACCGATCCATTAGGAAGCAATGTTACCACTCCACCTAAAGATGAAACAAAAGGCATAATAGAAACATACACTGAATCGCCATCAGGATCAGTGTTATTTAATACAACAATATTATCATTGTTGAAAGAATTTTTAAATACCGTTATGGTCTCATTAGCATTATTAGGTGGATTGTTAGCTGGCACAGAACAAACTAAACTTATTTGAGTTGAATCCTGACTTGTTCCGCTAAGTTGTCCGCCATTTGCAGAAGTAGGCACACCATTTATATCAACAGATCCTGTAAGCGAACTATCTGCTGCTAAATCTGAAAAATTAAAGCCTCCTAATCCTTCTAAAGCATCTGGGCAACCATCGCCATCAGAATCTCTATCGCATGAGTTTACTATACCGTCGTTGTCAACATCATTGTTGCCACTTGAGAAACAAATATTCTGCA
>JAHDCS010000003.1:9509-77353 GCA_020629755.1 Flavobacteriales bacterium
GCAACCATCGCCATCAGAATCTCTATCACAAGCATTCACTATACCGTCGTTGTCAACATCATTGTTGCCACTTGAGAAACAAATATTCTGCAACACAAACACTGGTTGATTATTCGCATTAACACCTGAAGTATCCGTAAAACTAGATATTGCACTCACCGGAAAATCAAAACAGAACTTCACCATCGCTGATGTATCTACAAGAGAAAGATCAGAAGAATGTAAAGAAGATATAAACACAGAGTGTGTTGCATCTGTACTTACATTAACCTGTGAACCTTGTGCACATACGTATGGTGTAATATCTGCTATTAAATTACCGCTAGCATCATAAACATCAATGTAAACCTCTTCTTCTACATCCATCTCATATGCATAGAATTCTAAACTATCTGCTACAGGGGTAAATACATACTTAATCGTATCATCCCATGAAGCACCTATTCCAGTAACAGCAGATGTGCCATTTAAAGGTATGTAATTAAATATACCGCTTGAACCCGCATTTACATCTATTAATGTAAGCGTTCCTTCAGAAAATGTGAACGGCGTTGTGTCATTTGGTAAGTAACTATTATTAGGTAACCCTGTTAACCATTCAGAAATACATCCGCCTCCAGATCCTGCTTCGTCTGTATCTAAAATACCATCGTTGTCATCGTCTAAATCTGCCTTATCACAAACCCCATCATTGTCTTTATCGGTACTTTCATTGGCATCTGAAGGATCACAATCTACTCCGTTTAAAACACCATCATTATCGCAATCGGCTAATGGATCTAATAGATCGCATATTGGTGCAGCACAGCTATCGCTCTGCATGGTTGAATCTAATGTCATCCCTATCATTTGACCACCAGAAGCTAATGTAGGCACACCGTTAGCATCAACTGATCCTGAAAGTGAACTATCAGACGCTAAATCTGAAAAATTAAACGTGCCCGCTCCCTCTAAAGCATCTGGGCAACCATCGCCATCAGAATCTCTATCACAAGCATTCACTATACCGTCGTTGTCATAATCACTATTTGGGCTTTGAAAGCAAACATTTTGCATCATAAATACCGGCTGATTATTTGGGCTTACACCAGAAGTATCTGTAAAGCTAGCTATCATACTAACAGGAGTATTGATACAAAATGTAGCAGCACCTGAAGTGTCAAGTGTACTTTTGTTCGTGTTATTTGTAGTTGATAGAAAAGCTGAATGTGAAGGAGCTGTAGAAATATTAACATCTGAACCTTGTTGGCATATATACGGTGTAATATCTGCTATTAAATTGCCGTTGGCGTCGTATACGTCTAAATATACTTCTTCTTGAATATCCATGTCTAAAACAAAGAAAACAAGACTATCAAGGATGGGCGAAAAGACATATTTAATAGTATCGTCATAAGAACCCCCTATTCCAGTTAAAGCATTTCCTAAGTATGGTGTGTAGTTAAATACCCCGCTAGATCCTGGATTTACATCTATAATTTGTATAGTACCTTCTGTTAGGGTAATATTAGTAGTATCAGAAGGTAGATACGCGTTATTTCCGGCTCCAGTCACCCAATTTACAACACATCCACCACCACTCACTGTTTCATCTGTATCTAAAATACCATCATTATCATCATCTAAATCAGCATTATCGCATACCCCATCGTTATCTTTATCTCCACTCTCTGTGGCATCTTCAGGATCACAATCTACCCCATTTAAAACGCCATCATTATCACAATCTGCAAGCGGATCTAGTAGATCACAAGGTGGTGCAATATAACAACTGTCGCCTAATACTGTTGAATCTTGGGCTGTACCAAAAGCTATCCCTCCAGCAGCAGAAACAGGCACCCCGTTGCCATCAACAGCACCAGCTAAAGAAGAATCTGCAGCATCTAAATCATCGTAATTAAATATGCCCGCATTTTCAATAGCATCAGGGCAACCATCGCCATCTGCATCTAAATCAAGTGCGTTAACAATACCATCGCCATCTATATCGTTATTCCCTCCAGAAAAACAAACTGTTTGTAGCATATAAACCGGTTGGTTATTTGCACTTGCTGTTGAAGATGCCGTTACTCCAGTGATGGCACTAATTTCTGTAGTAATACAAAAACGTACGCCAGCTGCAGTATCTGTAGTGGCATAGTTTGATGCATTGGTTGTAGTAACAAGCGCAGAATGCACTGGATCTGTAAGCACGTCTACAATAGCACCTTTTTGACATACATAAGGCGTAATGTCTGCGATATGATTGCCGTTTTCATCATAAGCATCAATGTAAATTTCTTCTTCAAAATCAACATCTAATATCACAAAATCTAAATTTGATAAATGCGGAATAAAATTATACCGAAGCGTATCATCATAAGTAGCACCAACACCCGTTAAGGCATTGCCGTTCCATGGATTATAATTGTAAATCCCCCCAGAATTTACATCTACAATTTGTATTGTTCCCTCACCAAATGGAATGTTGGTGGTGTCATTTGGAAAGTACCCCGAAGGTAATCCAGTGACCCATGTGGGTAAACATCCACCAGAACCGTAGATTTCATTTATATCTAAAATACCGTCATTGTCATTGTCTAGATCAGAGCCGTTAGCAACTCCATCATCATCGCAATCTAAAAGTGGATCAGATAAATTACATTGAGCAAAACTACTCTGTGGCAATATAAGCAAAAATGCTACAAACACAAAAAACGAAAGAGGAGTAAGAATTATTTTTTTCATAAAAAGTATACTTTCAATTTTATCAGTAATCAAAATCCAGAAAACTGAACCGAACTAAAGTAGATATTTTTTACAAATACATGCGCATAAAATGTAAAAAAATATTATCTAAACCGCCACTTGATGAAAAACAAAGGTGAACCTGTGTTTTTACTAAGTGAGCCTACTCTTATACATTAATACTGCGTTTTTTAACCCAATGTATAAACTATCTGAAATAAGGGCGTGCCCAATCGACACTTCTTTGAGTTTTTTAAGTTGAGTAGAAAAAAACTCTAGATTATCTAAATTTAAATCGTGGCCTGCATTGATTTCTAGTGCTATTTCATGGCATAAATTGGCTGCAGAACAAAATGGTGCGATGGCTTTTTTCTTATTTTTTAAAAATCCGCGCGCATAACTCTCCGTATAGAGCTCAATTCTATCTGTGCCTATGCGTTTTGCATATTCTATCTTTTTCAGATCACACTCCATAAAAATAGAGGTTCTAATGCCTTTGTTTTTGAAATCTAAAATAATATCTCTTAAGAATGATTCGTGTTTAATGGTATTCCAGCCAGCATTTGAGGTGAGTTGATTAGGTTTGTCAGGCACTAAAGTGACTTGGGTAGGTTTAGTGCTTAAAACTAGCGCAATAAATTTTTTAGAGGGATATCCTTCTATATTAAATTCTTTATTCGGGAGGATGTTTTTTTTTAGCTGCTTAACATCGCTGTATCTAATATGTCTCTGATCGGGTCTTGGGTGAACTGTAATGCCGTCTGCACCAAAATTCTGAATAGCTAGGGCTGCTTTAATTAAATTAGGCACATCACCACCTCTTGCGTTTCTTAAGGTGGCAATCTTATTGATATTTACACTGAGTTTAGTGGGCATAATACTGTTGTATTGAATCTGCTAGTTGTTCAGAAAATCTAATCGCAGAAGTGCTGTCAAGATGAGACCCATCATAAATATAATACCCTCTATTTGAAAAGGACAACCATTTACCTCCCGCTTGTTCAAAACGCTCTTTTACTTGGTTTTCTTTATATCCGCTTTGAGTGTTTTCTATTTGTTTTACACTTTGTGTGGTTAAGGGCCTAAAAGCAAAAATATCAATTCCGGATACTCTGGCTTTTTTAACAGATTTCAAAAACACATCAAAGGCTTGTGTATCAAATCTGTTTTGATCAAACTTTCCTGAATATACCTGATCGCCTTCTGTAGAGTCTGAAGGTATTTTATAGCTTGCAATAAATCCGTTGTCTCTAAAATCAAAGTAATTTCCATGATTACTTCTTTTGATTTTTTTAATTATATCAAATGCTGTAATGCTCGAAAAAAAAGAGGTGATGCCAGATAAATAGTGTGTAGAAAAAATAGTAAATCTGTCTTTAGATAAATATTGATTAAAAGCTTCGTTTTTCAATGCATCTGGAGTAAAGCTAAAAGGGGTTAATCCTAAAACGATTATTCTCTTCTTTGGTTTCTCTTCTAGTTTAGAGCTTATGAAATCAAAATATTCAGCTGAAAAACCACCGGATGAATAGGCTAAATTTAATCCTTTGTAGCCCGTTATCTCTTCAATGGTTTGAGGGTCTACTCCTCTGTGTACTCGAGAGTCACCCCCATAAATGATCTGAAATTTTTCTTTTGTATGTGTCTTTTTAATCCAGTAATTTTTTTCAGCTTGCTTATTGGTTGGGGTATAATCTATTTTAAAATATTTTACTATAAAAACCCCCGTGACAATCAATAGCATACTCAAAATGATTTTGTATTTCACCTCTTTCATCCCTCCAGTTTAAAATTGAAAATAAATGAATTGTGCCCCATCCCCCCTAAAAAATAAACAAAGAATCACCGCAAAAGACACCCAAAGCACATCTAAATGATATTTTTTGTTCAAACAGGCAATGTAAAGATGCTTTTTGCGATAATACACCATGACTTCTATTATAATTGCTAAGCCAATAAATACAATATTATTGATGTAAAAATTCACACATTTAAGCGGTGTTGATTCATATAAAAACATATGGGCAAAAACGTCATGGGCTTGTTGAATGTTTTCTGCTCTAAAATATACCCAGCCAATTAATGTCTGAATAAATACAATAGCAATAACCAAACCCTCTATACTGATGCGTTTGTTCCATTTGGTTTGTTTTTCTAACAACAGCCAAAAGGCATGTATGGCCCCCCAAGCAATAAATGTATAATTGGCCCCATGCCACAACCCAGAGAGCAGCATAGTTGAAATAGTCGCTAAATAAAATGCCCATTTACCGTTTTTAGACCCTCCTAATGGGATGTAGACATAATCTCTAAACCAAGTAGAAAGCGAGATGTGCCAGCGTGCCCAAAATTCTTTAAAACTTTTTGAAAGATAGGGGTGGTTAAAATTCATCCGAAAATGGTAGCCCATCAGTTTTGCTAAACCCCTGGCAATAGAACTATATCCGCTAAAATCAGCGTAAATTTGAAGGCTAAACCCAATCATAACCATCCACCAAAATAAGGTGCCGCTATACGGCGCCTTGCCTTCGAACGCACTGTCTACTAAAAAGGCCATATTGTCTGCAATGACTACTTTTTGAAACATGCCATAAGCCACTAGTTTTAAGCCATTCCATATTTCAAGTGTATTGGGGATTCTATATTTTGAAAGTTGATCTAAAAAATGCTTCGCGCGAACAATTGGCCCGGCCACCAATTGCGGAAACATAGAGAGGTAAGCAAAGAAGTGAAAGATGTTTTTAGTGGGCTGTAATTGTTTTTTATAAATATCAATGGTGTAGCTCATGGATTGAAAAGTATAAAAGCTAATGCCTACAGGTAAAATAAGTGCAAAGTCTGGAATCCTTTCAACCAGCTGGATTGAAACCCCGAAAAAACCAAATAGGTCTTCAAGCGTTTCTCCAAAAAAGCGGCTGTATTTAAACACCGATAAAGAGCCTAAATTGCCAATTAGTGACAAGATAAGGTACCTCTTTTTTTTGCCCTGGTTTTCTGAGATATGTATTTTATGGCCACAGTAAAAATCAATAAGCCCACTGCCTATGATTAAAAATAAAAACCGCCAATCCCACCAGCCATAAAAAATAAAACTGCAGATAGTTAGATAGATCCACCTGCTGTTGTTTTTTCTTCTGAATATAGGCCAGAAGAGAAAAAACAGAATCCCAAAAAGAATAAATTCAAGTGAATTAAAAACCATACCGAAACCCCAAAGCTAAAAAACTAACTGAAATTTAAAGCCCTGATTTGAAATGCAATTGAAATATTTATACATTTAAGTAAAATGCATTTAGATCAATATATTCATAACGCCTTACCGCCTTTAAAAGATTCAGATAGTCTTAAAAAAGGATTAAGGTGGATGGATGAGTTTAAAGTGATGCATCTGCCTATTTTAAATGAAAAAGGCGTGTTATTAGGGATTGTTTCTGAAGAAGACATTATTGATAATGATGATATTTTAAAGACTTTTAAAGAAACGAGCATTCATTATCAAATGCTTTTTGCTTCTAATACCGCACATATTTTAGACATCATTAAACTTTTTGCACACACCTCTTCTTCTGTAGTTCCGATTATTGATAAAAAAGAAAAATACATTGGCTGCATAAGCTATGATTCACTTATGAAGCAAATGGGACACATCTCTTTTTTTTGCGATCCGGGGGGTATCATAGCTTTAGAGATGAATCATCACGATTATACCTTAACCCAAATTGCAAATATTGTAGAAGGCAATGGCGCTAAACTGTTAGGGGTGTATGTAAAAAACCATGAAGATTCCACTAAAATTACCGTTACCATCAAAATAAACAGAAACGAAATATCTGATATTATTCAAACCTTTAATAGATATGAATACTCTATTGTAGGTACCTTTTCGGCCTCTGAATATAACGACGATTTACAAGATAAACTCGATCAGTTTATGAACTATTTGAATGTATAGAAAATGACTATCGCAATTTTTGGCAAAGACTTTTCTAACAATTACACCAAAGACATTAAGGCTTTGTTTAAACTCTTTAACAAAGAACAGATCGCTTATTATATTTATGAGCCTTTTATTGATGCCTTAAACCGCCAAGACATAAACACATCTGATTGTAAAACCTTTAGCAAAAAAAGTGAACTCAAAGAGTTTGATGTAAAAGTGCTCGTAAGTATTGGGGGCGATGGCACCATCTTACAGGCCGCCACTATGGTAGTGGGCACCCCTATTCCTATTTTTGGTATTAATACAGGACGAATGGGGTTTTTGTCGACCGTTTCTTTTGATAATCTCTCTTCAGCTATACAAGATTTAAAAGCCCAAAAATTTACCATAGAAAAAAGAAATTTACTCTCTTTAAAAACCAATGAAAAATTATTTGGCAAGCTCAATTTTGCTTTAAATGATTTAACCATTGCACGAAGAGACGTTTCTGCCATGATTAAGGTTCAGGTTTTTTTAAACGAAGAGTACTTAAACACCTATTGGTCAGATGGCTTAATTATCTCAACGGCCACAGGATCTACTGCCTATTCTTTAAGTTGTGGAGGCCCTGTTGTATACCCTAATACCTCTAATTTTATCATTACCCCTATCGCGCCTCATAATTTAAATGTTCGCCCCCTTGTTGTACCCGATGATTATGAGCTTACGCTTATGGTTGAGGGTCGACATGATTCTTATTTAGTGTCTTTAGATTCTAGAACTGAGGTCGTTGAAAAACAGGTGGTGTTAAAGATAAAAAAGCACCACAGACGCGTGGGTATTGTGCGCTTAAAAGGACACAGTTACTTGCAAACCATAAGAGAAAAACTAAGCTGGGGAATCGATAAGCGTAATTAATAACAATGCCCATTAATAATCATATTAACTATATTGAGTTAAAGTCGAAAAATATTTCACAAACAAAAACGTTTTATACCAACACATTTGGGTGGTCTTTTACGGATTACTCCACTCATTATACCGCTTTTAATAATAGTGGTCTTCAGGGCGGATTTGAAAAAACAGATGGTGATATTAAAAAAGGTGTTTTAATTGTTTTATATCATAATAATCTCGATATGATTCAAGAGAAAATCAAAAAAAATGGCGGTAAAATTTCTGTGCCTACTTTTTCTTTTCCGGGAGGACAACGTTTTCATTTTTTAGACCCCTGCGGAAATGAATTAGCTATTTGGTCAGAATAATTTTTATGTGTTTGGGGGGATGTAATCCGCAGGTTTTTTGCGTTTCCACCTTCGATGGGTCCACAACCAATACTCTGGAGTTTCCCTAATTACTGTTTCTAGTTTTTTAGCATGTGCTTCTGTAATGGCTCCGTAGGATTCTTTGTTGGGATACTCTGTTAAAAGTTCGCAATGAATGTCGTACTGCCCTCTTGAGGTTTTGATAACTTTACCAAAAATCACTACACAATCGTATTTTTTAGCATAGTGCTCAACGCCAAAAAAAATGGGTGTTTCTCTATTTAAAAACTGCATCCAATATGATTTGTAAGGATTAGACGGACATTGATCTGCCAAAAAAATAATGCTAAAGGCTTCATTTGATTTTTCTTTGAAAAGTGCATCAACACTTTTGGGGTGCACAAAAATAACACCTGCTTTTGATCTAGAAGCTTTTATTTTTTCATTTAAAAATGGGTTGCTTAAAGGGGTATAGATGCCATGAACCGGATGTGTTAGGGCTGCAGGAGTAGAAAAAGCAGAAATCTCCCAATTTCCGTAATGGCCACTCACTAAAATCACCTTCCGTCCTTTTTTGGTATAATGATTTACCAGCTCAGGATTAATGACTCTAACTGCTTTTTTTGCCCATGTATCATTTTTAGAAAAACTTTTAATCGCCTCTACCACCAAATCACAAAAATGTCTGTAAAACCGATCACACAAACGCTGAATGTCTTGTGGTGACTTGTCTGGAAAAGATTTTGTAAGATTCTCTAACACCACTTTTTTTCTATACCCAATAAGCTTATAGACTAAAATATACATCCCCCCAGAAATAAAATACAACGCCCTTAAAGGAAGTCTTGAGAGTGGGTAAATAAATAGATAATAGAAAAACACTTCTAATTGTTTAATAAGAAAGGTAAAAAAATCCTATTTTTAACAAAACACATACCATGAAACTTTTATCTTTTTTTATCGCCATTACATTTTTTTCGATCAACACAATGTGTGCTCAAGCCAGTGTTGAAGAGATGAAAAACAATCCAAAATTAAAGTTTATTATTAAAGGATGGGTTAAAGATAATTCGACCAAAAAAGCATTAGAAGGTGCTACTGTTTTACTTACGGGCACTAATGGTACTATGGCAAAGGTGACCACTAAAAAAAACGGAAAGTATAAATTCTATAAAAACAGTGAGACTAAAGAAAAACTTATTTTAGCCGATGAAGACTACCACATCACGATCAGCAAAGACGGATACATACAAACAAAATATACAGAATCTACACAAGGCATCTATGACAATGAAGTTTTTGAAGACGATATTTATCTAGAAGCTGAGAAATAAAAAAAGGGGCATATTCTTAACCCCCTTTTAAATCTCTATTTGAAGCTTTAAGTTTTAATAAGGAAAATACACCCCAACTGTTTTTTGTATAGCCTCGTCTTCACCATCAGGGACAATTGAATAATCAAAGTACACATGACCTCCAGTATAGCGTAGTGGATTTCCTGTAAATTCAATAGTAGAATAGGTGTTGCCGGTATTATATGTCTCTTCAGCTTCTTCAGAAGTGCCATCACCATAATACCAAATTGATTTAATTGTTAGGGTTGAATTAAAACCAGAGTTAAAGTAAACTCCTGTGTTTTCTACTTTATACGCCACATAACTTTCTGTATCGTATAATTTTACAGGTTGTACCGTAAAGCCATCGTTTTGTAGCTCTTGCAAACGCACATCTGTAAAATCAGATCCGCAACCTGTATTAGACAATAAAAGTGAAATAAATCCGAGTGCAAAAAATAGTTTAATTGTTTTCATGATTAAAATAGGTTTTTAAATTTTCTACAAAATTGAAGAATTAAAAAAGGCGAGTCAAGTTTATTTTGCTTCCCAGAGCATTACTTTAAGTGCATTATTAAAATAATAACCTGGTATATGGGCGTAATTTCCGCCTAAAACACGATCGCCATTAAATACTGTAGAATGGCCTGTGGCATCATTCCAAAGATTACCTGTTTCAAACAAAATAATGCCTTTATGGCCAATAAATTCGTCTTTATTTTTTCCCACAATTGTAGGTTCACCATATGCTTGAATCAAATATTCTTTCATGGTTTTTACTCTAAAAACATACACATATCCATTGTCTGCCGAAGAAGTTTCATTAGACATAAATGGCATGGGGTGTCCGCTTAAATTTATAGTGTGGCTTAACTTTAGCGCACAGGTATTGTTGCCCCAATAGCCAGCATCTAAATTTAACTTAACCAATCCACCAACCATATCTGCAAATTCTTGATCAGACATCCCGCTATCTGGTAAATGCTTGCCATACTCTGGGTAATTGGCAATCAATGCTGATGCAGAAGGTAATGTTTGGTAAGACACAATAACCGAGTCATGTAATACTACTTTTAGGTCTTCTTCTTGTCGTTCACAGCTTGTATAAGAAAAAAGAAGCGATGTGAAGATAACCCCTAATAATAAAATTTGTTTTTTCATAATGCAAAATTAGAGCTACAAACAAAGCAATGCAATAATTTTTTATTTTAGTAAAAAAAGACCTCTATGCTAAAACATATTGAACATATCGGAATAGCTGTTGATTCACTTGAAGAGGCTTCAAAAATTTTTGATGTTTTATTTGAAAAAAAAGCATATAAAGATGAGGTAGTTGCTTCTGAAGGTGTAACTACCCGGTTTTATAAAATTGGGAATACTAAAATTGAATTGTTACAGGCCAATAATTCAACTAGCCCAATTGCTAAATTTTTAGAAAAAAAAGGCAAAGGCGTGCATCATCTAGCTTTTGAAACTGACGATATTGAATCAGAAATTAGTCGGTTAACCTCAGCTGGTTTTAATCTAATTCACTCTACTCCAAAAAAAGGAGCCGATAATAAGCGTATTGCTTTTTTACATCCTAAAAGCACAGAGAAAGTACTTATTGAGCTTTGTCAAGAGAATAATACATAAGTGATTTTAGCACAGAAAATAGCTAAAGTTGTCATCCCTAAAAACTGCAAAAGAGGCCATTTAAATGTCTTTGTTTCTTTTTTAACAACAGCTATGGTGCTGATGCATTGTAAAGCTAAAGCATAAAAAACAAGCAAAGACATCCCTGTCGCTAAGCTATAGACGCTTGACCCATCTTCAAAAACATCTTGTCTCATAGCATGTATGAGGCCTTGTTCGTTTTCATCACTCATGCCATATATGGCCGCCATACTTCCAACGAATACTTCACGAGCTGCAAAAGATGAAATAATCCCCACGCCTATCTTCCAGTTATACCCCAAGGGTTTAATCACTGGCTCTATGGCTTTCCCGGCTATAGCCAAATAAGAATGCTCTATTTGTGGTTCACTCGTCTTATAAAAGCTCATGTTGGGCCCATTACTGGCTAAAAACCATAAAATAATAGACGCAAAGAATATATACTTTCCGGCTTCTAAAACAAAGCGCTTGCATTGGGTAAAAACGACCACGCATACTTTGTATATCTCAGGCCATCTTAAAGCAGGTAATTGAGTAATGTTTTTTTGGGGGGATGTTGATATTGGTGTAACTGTTTTACTTAAAATAAACGCCGCTAAGGCTGTTGTGAAAATGCTTAAAAAATACAATAAAAATAGCGCCCAAGATTTGTAGCTTAATCCTAAAAATAAACCTGAAGGAATCACTAAAGTGATAAGCAGTACATAAACTGGAAGTCGGGCAGAGCAAGATAAAAACGGAATCACTAAATTAGAAATCAATCGTTTTTTAGGATCTGCTATGGTTCTAGTGGCCATAATAGCTGGTACTGCGCAAGCGTGAGCGCTAACCATTGGAATCATTGCGTTTCCAGTCAGGCCTATTTTAGTAAACAACCCGTTCATTAAAAATGATGCTCTTGGTAAATACCCAGATTGAGACAGCCACTCTAAAATAAAAAACAAGAAGGCTATTTGTGGAATAAAAACTACCACACCGGCTATTCCTGGTATAATTGCTTGAGAAAGCAATCTTGAAAACCAATGATTTTCAAACAAATGCGCACTTAATAAAGAGGTTTTTTCAAACGAATATTCTATAAACGCTATTGGGTAATCTGAAAAAGTAAATAACAGTTGAAATAGCCCTAAAAGGACAATACAAAACAACACAATTCCTAGAATAGGGTGGGTGCTTAACTTGTGTAGACTATCTTGTAAAGTGTTGTTTTGTTGATCTTGCTGATACTGACTTACTTTTAAAACACGATCGATGTTTTGATAAATTGATAAATACCCCATTTCTTTGGAGGGATGTGCTGTATCCGTTTTTGTATTTTTTTTAAAAATAGCTTTTAAAAAAGAGTCTATTTTTTGCACGTTTTTTTGAAAAAAAACCGGAATACCTAAAGCTTTTGACAGCTGCTCTACATCAATGCTATTGTGTTTTGATTCTTGCAACACTAAAATAATTGGCAGGCCCAGGTTTTTAATCTGATAAAATAAAAGAAGGTCTTGCCTTAAATTTTGTAAAGGCGCTATATAAACTACTAGACTGTTTTGTTGGATGTTTTTTATCTTTTCAGTGGCAACTTTTTCGTCTTCACTCCTTGGTTGTAAACTGTAGGTACCGGGCAGATCATAAAACGTAAACGATTTAGTATTGTATTCAATTGTTTTTTGTTGGATGGATGTGGTTACTCCATCATAATTGCCTGTTTTTAAATGTGTGCCGCAAATTTGATTAAAAAAGCTTGTCTTTCCTGCATTAGGATTTCCTGAAATATAAAAGTGCTTAAACACGTTCTACTTCTATTTTTTGAGCTAATACATGTGCTATAGTTAGTATGGATTGCTCTTTTTTACACATTACTCCCCCTTTTAAAATCGCTTTGGTTTGAATAGATAACACATCCCCCACAAACAAACCAAAAGCAGATAATTCTATCTGATTGCCTTCAGGTATTTTTTTAATCCGATACGCAATCCCTGGATTTGCCTGATGCAAAAACAATGGGTTTACTTTAGTATCTGTAATGCTCTGGCTTATAAGGCCCTTCAACCTTAACAGATATATAATCGGCCTGATCTTTAGATAATTCATCTAACTCTACACCGATCTTATCTAGATGTAATCGGGCTACTTTTTCATCTAACTTTTTTGGAAGTGTATATACCTTATTCTCGTATTTTTGAGGGTTGTTCCAAAGTTCAATTTGCGCTAGTGTTTGATTGGTGAAAGAAGCTGACATCACAAAAGAAGGATGGCCAGTGGCGCAACCTAAATTTACTAATCGTCCTTCAGCGAGTATAATAATATCTTTTCCATCAATTGTATAGAGATCTACCTGTGGTTTAATTGTGTTTTTAGTATCGCCATAGGTCTTGTTTAACCAAGCCATATCAATTTCGTTGTCAAAGTGACCAATATTACAAACAATGGCTTTGTCTTTCATTTTTCTGAAGGCTTTTTCTGTAATGATATCTTTATTGCCTGTAGTAGTCACTACAATATCTGCTTGACCTACTACGTTTAATAACTTTTTTACTTCAAAGCCCTCCATGGCTGCTTGTAAAGCACAAATTGGGTCAATTTCTGTCACAATTACTCTTGCTCCTGCCGCACGAAGAGATTCAGCAGATCCTTTTCCAACATCTCCAAATCCACAAACAACAGCTACTTTACCCGCCATCATAACATCTGTTGCTCTACGAATGCCGTCTACCAAAGACTCTCTACACCCGTATTTATTATCAAATTTAGATTTAGTTACCGAATCATTAACATTGATAGCCGGTGTAAGAAGTGTTCCGTTTTTTTCTCTTTCATACAAGCGGTGAACGCCTGTGGTTGTCTCTTCTGATAAGCCTTTAATGTCTTTGACAAGTTCAGGGTAATGATCAAACACCATATTCGTCAAATCGCCACCGTCGTCTAAAATCATATTTAAAGGTTGTCCGTCTTTAAAAAAGAGCGTTTGCTCAATACACCAGTCAAACTCTTCTTCATTCATGCCTTTCCAAGCATATACAGGTATGCCGGCAGCAGCAATAGCGGCAGCGGCATGGTCTTGTGTAGAGAAGATATTACAAGACGACCAGGTCACCTCAGCGCCTAAATCTACTAATGTTTCAATCAAAACAGCGGTTTGAATGGTCATGTGCAAACAACCAGCAATACGTGCCCCTTGTAGTGGTTTTGTTTTTTTATACTCTTCTCTAAGAGCCATAAGGCCAGGCATTTCAGCTTCAGCTAATCTGATCTCTTTTCTCCCCCATTCTGCTAGGGATATGTCTTTTACTTTATAGGGTACTTTTTCGCTAGTCATAGATTCAGGCATAAGAATTTTTTTAGACCACAAATTTAACCCTTTTATCGGGGTTTAATAGCGTTTTTAAAGAAATTTCATGGAAACTGTTTAGGTTTTAGTTGGTTTTGCTTTCTTTAGGCCAAATAAATTCGCCTTTGGTGTTGATGTAGCCAAATTTTGACGCTTTAAAACGTCCTGTTTGAACTTTAGCAATGCCATGATGAAAATCTGAGGCGTTCTGAAATTCACGTGCAATTACTACTGCGCCCGATTTATTAATGTACCCAAATTTTGTTTTTCCAGCATCTGCAGTGCCAATAGAAGCCATCCCGTCTTTAAAAGAAAAAGCACGATCATAATTCATGCCAATTACTTGCGTGCCTTTTGCATTAACATACCCGTATTTAGCAGTTTTTTTAGGCCCTTTTTGCACCAAAGCTAATCCTTCCGAAAACGGCACAGCAAAATCATACGTAGGCTCAATGACATAGACTCCTTTTGTGTTGATATACCCCCATTTTCCGGTACTGTAATCTTTTGCTGGGGCTAATCCCTCTTTAAAATTAGAAGCCCTCATAAATTTTGTCGGAATGATTTCGTTGCCTGTCTTATCCATATACCCCCATTCTTTATTGCGTTCAAACTTTGCCAATCCTTCAAAAAATCCATAGACGTTTACGCCTTTTGTTTCAAAAATTTCTTTTCCGGTTTTATCTATAAATACATAGTGTTTATCCGCCTTTTTTAAGCGGGCCAAACCATCTGAAAAAGAGTATGCACTCAGGGCTTCAACAGATAGTTTTTCTTCGCCTTTTTTATCAATATATTTCCATTGACCCTCTTGTTTCACGGCTGCCAATCCTTCTGAAAAATCATACACCTTCTCATATTTTGCCTCAATGATAATTTTTCCAGTATGGTTTACAAATCCATACTTTTCATCCATCCGAATTCTTGCCATACCCTCTTTGAATAAATATGCATAATCATAGGTAGGCGCTATGAGTTGGCGCCCCATTTTATCAATAAAACCATACTTTTGTGTTGAATCTTGTATCGGATACAAGTAATTCTGTGCAATACAAATCGATGAAAGTAAAAAAAGAAAAGAAAATTTAAAGGTTTTCATGGTGTTTGACTTAGAACCAAAATACATAAAAATACTGAATAAATCCCTTTGTTTTTATCAGATTTGCTCTGGTTATGAGCTTTGTGTATTTGATGTCAAACCAATTCAAAAAAGCAGCGAATTTTCTGCCTTTTTAGTTCCTAAAAAACTATGTCTTAATCATAAAAAAAGACACTTAGAAAGAAAAACAACCGCCTTTTTATTATGGCAAATAAAACCCCATTTGTACTCTAGTTTTTGCTATAAAAAAACAGGTAAGCCTGTGTTTAAAAACCAAGAGGTTTTCATGAGTATTTCTCATCATCACCATTTTTTCGCCTTAATTTTTTCAAAAAACCGTTGCGGTATTGATGTTTTAAAAAGGGATGTCAACTTATCTAAACTTCAAAAGAAATTCTTTTTTGTGAAGCAAAAAAACATCCCCCAAAAGAGTAATAAAAAGAGACTTCTTCAACTTATATGGACTTCAAAAGAAGCCTTATATAAAACAGAAAAAAAGCAAAAAAACATCCACATAAATTCTTTTAAACATATGAGTACCACACAACGATCAAAAAATAGTTTTGAGAGTTTTTTTAGACTTGACAAAAATAAAATACAAACCTTTACCACCTATCAAAAAGCCTTTACGCTCTCTTTTGTAATTAATTACTAAATTTAAGAATGTCTCGACGCTTTTTAGATCAGATCATTGAGAATAAAATATACCGTGGTGGATCGATTGCGGTTTTAATTGATCCTGAAAAAACCACTGTAGATCAAGTCAAATTTATTGCCCAAAAGATTGAACGTATAGAGTGTATTTCTTTTGCTTTTTTAGGGGGATCTTACATTGCTGATCAGTCCACTGATCGGTGGATAGAAACATTTAAGTTGTTTTGCTCAAAACCTTTGGTGTTGTTTCCGGGAGACGATTCACAATTAAGTGATAAAGCAGACGCTCTGTTACTGTTAAATTTAATTTCTGGACGTAATCCAAGGTATTTAATAGAAAAGCATATTGGCGCTGCGCAAAAGATTAAATCTCTTAAGATTGAAACCATATCGACCTCTTATATTTTAATTGATGGGCACACCTGTTCATCGGTACAGTATTTCACTCAAACAACGCCTATCCCCTCGCATTTAGATGCTGTTGTTGCCAATACCGCCTTGGCAGGCGAATTAATAGGGCATAAACTTATTTACCTTGAAGCTGGTAGTGGTGCTCTAATGCCTGTTAGCACACAGAGTATAAAAAAAGTACGTGAGAGTTGTGTAAATCCGATTATTGTGGGTGGAGGGATTAAAACTACCGATCAGATTCTAGACCATTTTAAAGCTGGAGCTTCTGTTGTGGTGATTGGCAATCACATAGAAAAAAATCCTGATTTTTTTGATGCCCTTGAAGGTTTAAATATAGGTGTATGCAATTAATCTGTTTTTCACAATCTAGATATCTTAAAGACGAATCAAAACAATTGATATCGCTGTTTAATGCAGGATTAAAAACCTTACATATTCAAAAGAAAGACAAGTCTAAAAGACGGCTTAAAGCACTGTTGAGTAAACTCCCAAAAGAGTACCATTCTAGAATTGTAATTCACCATGCGTATGGGTTGGTTTTTAAATTTAAATTGAAAGGCATTCATCTCACTCGAAAAGAAAAAGCCAAACGGTTTAGTAAGCTGAAAATCTTTTTTATTAAACTTTTGAATCCAAAACTTACCATAAGTCTTTCTGCGCACAGCTTAGATAAACTCTCTACGACTCAGTATGGACTCGTAAAACTCAATTACTTGTTTTTAAGTCCGGTTTTTGATTCCATATCCAAACGCGGACATTTGGCCGCCTTTGCCTTTAAAGACATTAAAGTGCATTTAAAAAACAAAAAACTCCCTGTTATCGCCTTAGGTGGAGTTTCTTCAGAAGTGGTTTCTCAGGCTTCATTAGTAGGATTTAGTGGTGTTGCTATCGCGGGATTTTTATGGAAACAAAAAGAAGTGTTTTTAAACAACTTTAAACGTATTAAACACGCTTGTGCTGAACTGTAAAAAGCGTTAAGCCAAATTAAATTTTATTTTGTACATTTGTACTCACATTGCGGGGTGGAGCAGTTGGTAGCTCGTCGGGCTCATAACCCGAAGGTCATAGGTTCGAGTCCTGTCCCCGCTACTAAAAAGGACTTTTTAGCTTTATTGTTGAGGAGTCCTTTTTTGTTTCCTTGACTTTTTTTTAGAAAAATATTCTTGTTTTCTTCTTTGCTTTTCTTTGTTTTGTTGCTTTTTTTGTTCTGCCGTCATAGGTTTATCTGTCTGTGGAAACGGGCTATCTTTAACCTCTTTGATTTTATGCCCAATTAGTTTTTGAATGTCTCTGAGATAAATGTTTTCTTCTGGCTCACAAAGAGAAATCGCTGTACCTAACTCGCCTGCTCTGCCTGATCTACCTATTCTGTGTACATATGTTTCTGGCTGATTGGGTATTTCAAAATTGATTACGTACTTTAACTTATCTATATCAATACCTCGAGCAGCAATATCTGTAGCTACAAGTATTTGAAGATCTCCTTTTTTAAATTGTTTTAAGGCTTTTTGTCTTTGATTTTGAGATTTATTTCCATGAATTGCTGCTGCTCTAAAATCGTTTTTCTGTAGTTTTTTGCACAACTTATCTGCTCCATATTTTGTTCTTGTAAACACAAGTACTTCCTCTATTTTTTCAGTTTCAATAATGTATTTAAGTAAGCTTATTTTAGAACTTCTATTTGTAAGATAAGCAAACTGTTTAATGGTCTCTGCTGTACTAGAAGCTGGTGTTACTTCAATTTTTTTAGGATTGTTTAATATTGTTTTTGATAAATCAATGATGTTTTGAGGCATTGTAGCAGAAAAAAACAGCGACTGTCTTTTTGATGGCAATAGTTTAATTATCTTTTTAACATCATGAATAAAGCCCATGTCTAACATTCTGTCTGCTTCATCCAAAACAAATATCTTTATGTCATTTAATGAAATAAATCGCTGATTTATCAAATCTAGCAGACGGCCTGGAGTGGCCACCAAAATATGAATGCCCCTTTTTAATTTTTCAACCTGAGACCCTTGTTTAACGCCCCCAAATATAACAGTGTGTTTGATTTTTGTGTGTTTACTGTAATCGCGAATGTTTTCATCTATTTGAATAGCTAACTCTCTTGTTGGTGTTACTATTAAAGCCTCTATTTTAATACGTTGACTCATCTGTTGTTGTTGAATGAGTTGTATTGTAGGTATCGCAAATGCAGCTGTTTTTCCTGTACCTGTTTGTGCACAACCTAAAACATCTTGTTTCTCTAAAACGAGTGGTATGGCTTGTTCTTGTATTTCTGTAGGTTCAGTATATCCTTTCTCTTCTAAAGCCCTTAAAATAGGGTTGATTAGTGCTAGTTCTGAAAATTTCATGTTTTTATTTGTCTTTTTCTGCTACTCAAAAATAGCTAGGCTTATAGTAAAGCCCTTTATTCTGAATCAAAAGTAGTCAATAAATTAGTAGATACTCATTGATGTGTTTCTCTTAATTGACAATCTATCAGATCTATGCATAATATTTGGATTGTATAATTTGTATACTTTATTTCAATCCTGTCCTAAACGTTTTGGATTATATTTTTTGTAGTTTTGGCAAAATTTTAAAACTATAAAAATGAAAAAATTAACCATTATTTTAGCTGCCTCTGGATTAGCATTTGCTTCTTGTAAAAAGAAATGTGACGAAAATGATTTAGCTGATAAAATATCTGATATTAACTCTGCAGCTGCTACTTTCGCTACTGATGACTCTGATTCTAACTGTCAAGCTTTACGAAATGCTTATGAAGATTATCTAGACGGTATTGAAGATTGTGATGGTGTCACTCAAGCGACTATTGACTCTTACAATGCTAGCATAAACGCGTTACCTTGTAACTAAACCAAGGTCTTTAATAATATACTAAAACCTCCTAATTAAAATTAGGGGGTTTTTTATTTAATAGATGACGTCTAATACACACAAAGCAGGTTTTGTAGCCATAATAGGTAGCCCAAATGCCGGAAAATCTACGCTGTTAAATGCGCTAATCGGAGAACCTCTAGCAATTTCTACCCCTAAAGCCCAAACAACACGTCATCGCATTTTAGGTATTTTTAATACACATTCTACTCAAATTATATTCTCAGATACACCCGGCATAGTAGATCCGAGCTATTTGTTGCATGAAAATATGCACGCTAAAATTGAAGAGTCTATTTCTGATGCCGATGTGGTGATTTATTTGGCTGATGGCGATAAAACGCATATCAAATCCCCCCAAATAAAAGAAAAATTAGAGCAGCTTAACTGCCCTTTTTTAGTCGTTATCAATAAAGCAGACCTATTGAAAGAGGATGAAATTGAAACCCTTAGAGCGCATTGGAATAAAGTATTTCCTAAGGCTGAAGTGCGTGTTATATCAGCCTTACACAACGTACATACTCTTAAGCTTTTAGAGCGCATCAAAACACTTTTGCCTGAGCACCCGCCTTATTTTTCTAAATCAGAGTTTACAGATAGGTCGTCAAGATTTGTGGTCTCAGAAATCATTCGAAAACATATTTTTTTGCTTTATGAAAAAGAAGTGCCTTACGCCTCTCAGGTAGTAGTTGAACGGTTTAAACAAAAAGAAAATCTCTTGAAAATTTGGGCAGAAATTTACGTAGAGCGAAACACACAAAAAGGCATTATTATTGGTAAGGGGGGTAAAAGTCTTACGGCACTTGGCAAAGCAGCGCGCCTTGAGGTTGAATCGTTTTTTGAGCAAAACGTTTTTTTAGACATAAAGGTTAAGGTGGCTAAAGACTGGCGCAAAAAAGAAGGAATGCTTAAAAAATTTGGGTACTAGTATGCTTTACACAGGTCAATATTAACCCTACCTTTATAAAGAATGTCAAAAATTGTAGCCATAGTCGGACGCCCTAATGTGGGCAAATCAACACTTTTTAATCGATTAACTGAAAGCAGGAGCGCTATTGTAGATCCGACCAGTGGCGTAACACGAGACAGGCATTATGGTGAGGTGATTTGGGGGGATAAGTCTTTTACTTTAATTGACACAGGAGGGATGATTACGGGTTCTGACGATGTGTTTGAACAAGAAATCAATGCGCAAGTAGAACTTGCCATTGAAGAAGCGGCTGTTATTCTTTTTTTAGTGGATGTCAATAGTGGTATTACCGATTTAGATCAAAAAATATCTAAAAAACTACGTAAAGCGTCTAAGCCTGTTATTTTAGTAGTAAACAAGGTAGATAATGCCTCAAGACGATTAGATGCAAGTGAATTTTACAATTTAGGCCGTGGTGACTTTTTTATGCTCTCTTCAACCAACGGCTCTGGTACTGGAGATTTACTAGATCAAGTAATTAAAAATTTGCCTTCTATTGCTGTAGATTCGTTTGATAAAGATGAACAGCGATTGCCAAGATTTACTGTTGTTGGTAGGCCCAATGTAGGTAAATCATCTCTTACTAATGTACTTTTAGGTGAAGATAGAGCAATTGTGAACCCCAAGGCAGGCACCACAAGAGATTCAGTTGATAGGCGATACAAAGCCTATGGTTTTGACTTCTTTTTAGTAGATACGGCTGGGCTTAGAAAAAAAGCAAAGGTGAGAGAAAACATAGAGTTTTACTCTGTAATGCGCTCTATAAAAGCTATTGAAAATTCTGATGTATGCATCCTTATGATTGATGCTGAAATTGGCATTCATGCGCAAGACATCAATATTTTAGGGCTTATCCAAAAAAATAACAAAGGGGTTATACTTGTAGTAAATAAATGGGATTTAATTGAAAAAGACCACACTACAACCCTAGCCTTTGAAGAAAAAATACGAGAAAAAACAGCCCCCTTTACTGATTATCCGATTGTATTTACCTCTGTATTAACCAAGCAACGTATCCATAAAGTTTTAGAGCAAGCCGTTGACGTTTTTCAAAGAAGGAAAGTAAAAATCAAAACCTCATCTCTTAATGAAGAGGTTTTACCTATATTAAAAAACGCCCCTCCACCAATGTATAAAGGAAAGGTAGTAAACATTAAATTTATCACTCAACTCTCTACCCCCTATCCGTCTTTTGGGGTGTTTTGTAATTTACCACAATATGTTCGAGACCCCTACAAACGTTTTGTCGAAAATAAAATGCGAAAAACATTTGATTTTAGCGGTGTGCCTATTAACCTGTTTTTTAGGAAGAGTTGATTCTAAAACTCTGTGATTCACTAAAATTTAGCGCTAATAGTTGACTGGCGTTTTTAAGCCTACTAAATTTGTGAAAAATTAAATCATGAAAAAACTATTACTTAGTCTTTTTGCTGGAACCTCTTTTTTTGCATATTCACAAAAAGTGGCAATAGGACCTGATGTTGGCTTAAATGTAATGAAGGTAAACGCTTCAAAAATTTCTCCCAATTACCAAATGGGATTTAATGGTGGCGTTAAATTATTTGTTGGATTAACAGATAAAGTATCTTTAAGCACTGGTTTATACGCCGATCAGCGTTTTCAAACCTATGAAAATTCTAGTTTTAAGCCTTTAACAGATTACTCTCCAACTCTGGCCGCTATCATAGATGCAGATGCTCTAAATATTAATGGCTTATTTTTAAATGTAATTGAAGAAAATTCTGCCCGAGTAAACAATTTTTATGGGCGCTTACCCATTACCTTAAATCTACATGTTGAGAAATTTCATTTTTCTTTTGGTGGATATTATGCGCACTTGCTATCGTCTCGAACAAACATAGAAACAAATACCAGAGTGCCTGTTTTAGAAACCATAGACATAGGTGAAATAATTGGAGACAATGTGATCGGAAACATTACCTCTTCTTTATTGCCAGATGCTTCTAATTTTACCTCAGATTTTATAAAATCTAAAGACGGTTTAAACTCTAGTGATGCCGGATTAATTGTTGGGGTGGGTTACATGGATGAAAATGCAGGTTTTAATATTAATTATATGTACGGTGTTTTAGATTACAGAGCCTCTAAAAGTGGTGACCTTGTGAATAACAGCACTTTAAACTTTACCTTTTCTTATCTGATAGATTTTAAACAACGCTACAATAAAAAAACGGTTGAGTAATTATTCTATGATTAACCTTGCATTTTTTGTGTGAGTTGATAATATATAAACCGAAGGTTTAAGAAATTGCAAATCAAGCATTTTGTTTTGGGGGGATGTCTGAAAAAGACATTCCCCTTTTGTATTGTATACCCGTACGCTATTCAACTCTTCATTAAAATAAACCATCCCCTGGGTGGGATTGGGATAAAAGGTTAAAGGTGTTGTTTTTAATCTATTGTCTTTAAAACGAGTTGGAAATCCAAACCATAATTTTAATATCTGATTGCTCACTCTTGCGCTATCAATCATCCCTCCTAAGAAATAAAAACCTTCTTGAGTTTCTCCTACCCCTCTTAAATCAAAAGGAAGATTGCTTAGTGTTTGATCTGTAAATGTTTTACTAATAGGATTATAGCTTGCTATAAGGTTTGATGGATCAACTATTGTATTGTTTTGATAGGATAATCCATTGTAATTAAAAGTTTGAAGGCTTCCGCCAAGCCACAGAGGGTTGTTTTGAAAATTAACCGCTGCTGTTCTATACAACCCTGTTGTAAAAGTAGTGTCTGACCATTGGATTTGAGTGGGGTCATTTTGATTGATCACCCCTATTCGTAAATTATTTTGAATCGGAAAATTAAAGCCCATCCTGGCCCCTCCATAATAGTATATCGTATCGCCAATAATTACTCCGCTTGAACCAAAAGATTTATAAATATTGGTGTTGGGTACCGCTGTACCTGCTTGCCATGTGTTTGTATGCGTATCATAGATCTGCACATCTGATTTATTTGTGGTGTTACTCCAGCCCGTTATCAGATAAATATATCTGTTTTTATATACCCCTTGCACATGATCGTCAATAGGCACTGGTATTGGGGCACCATCTGCAATAAACGCATTTTGAGAAATCACATAGCGATGTACCTTATTAGAAGAGACTTCGTGGCCGTTTGAAAAAACGTGGTATCCGCCCATAATATAAATGGTATCTCCTATAGTGCTAGCCGCAGAGGCTATTTTACCTAGAGTATCAGGCAAGTCATCTATTTGAATTACCGTTCCTGTAATGGTATTGTATCTGGCACATTTTCTATGAATCCCTTGATGCGTTTTAAGGGTATCTATCCCCCCGAAAGAAAAGACAAATGCAGTGTCATTAAAAACACCACTACATACTGCATTATTACTGGTGTAAAAAGGCAAAGTGCCCACTGTTTCTAACTGCCAAGATTGCGCTAAAAGCAAACTGTAAGGCAATACAAACAGAAAAAAGACTATTCTAATCTGCAAAATTTGGCGTGTAAGGTTTGTTATTGATGATCTTATATAAGTCGTCTTCTAAAGACACTACCGGCGACTCAATAATGCGCCCTATTTCTTTGCCATCTTTATACACAATAAACGTAGGCACACGTTTGATGTTTTTGTCTTTTTCATAACCCTTCTCACTTGATTTTTTGGTATTTAATCCGTAAAGTTCATAATAAAGGCTGTGGTGTTCTGCAGTTTTAATAAACCGTGGCAACCACTTGTGGCAATCTTCACACCATGTTCCAAAAAATACATCAATTTTAATAGAATCTGTTTGTAGTATTACGTCTTGATTAACCGTGTATACATTATAGCTTTTATCGTACCAAGTAGATTTATACGGCTCTTTTTGTAAAACACTTGGCTCTGTTTTACCAATAAGATCTGGGTTATTATTTGTCATGTGGCAAGAAAAAATAAGAACAACGAAAAGAGCGCAGAGAAGTTTTTGCATCTAAACAGTTTATTATATCTTGCAAAGGTAATATTTAGAGATGATAGTTTACGATTCAAAAGAAAAGTGGGGCTTACTTAAGGTAATTATAAAAACCTTCAAAGAAAGTTATAACATGCGACAATTGCTTTTTTTGGTTTTGCTTACAGCTATCTATGCAAGTGTATTCACTATTGTGAACTTAGAATACTTACATCAAAAAGTAGCGATTGATACTGTGTTTTTTTCTCTTTTGGGTGTGGTGCTTTCGTTATTTTTGGTCTTTCGATTAAATAGCGCGTATGACCGCTGGTGGGAAGGTAGAAAACAATGGGGTAAACTGGTAAACGACTGCAGAACCTTTGCCTTAAATCTGAACAGTATAATTCCTTCAGATGATAAAAAACGTCGTCGTTTTTTTGTGAAAGCAATTGCAAATTTTTGTGTGGCTTTACAATGGCACTTAAGAAATGATATTAAATACGGAAGATTCATTCATATCAATAAAGACATCACTGAAGATATTGAAAACGCGATGCATGTGCCCAATGAAATAGCGTCTCATATGTTTAATGAAGTGGAGAATATGTGGAAAGAAAAAATAATGAACGATTTAGACAAGTTTCAACTCAAAGAGCTTATGCAAGGATTTATAGATGTATTGGGAGCTTGTGAGCGGATTAAAAAAACCCCTATTCCGTTTTCTCATAGCACGTTTATTAAAATGTTTACGGTCATTTATATTTTTATTTTACCCTTTGGTTTAATTAGTATGTTTGGGTACTTGACTATTCCGGCAGTGACCGTAATGGGATTTGCTATGTTTGGTATTAACGTGATTTCTGATGAAATTGAAGACCCTTTTGGTTTAGATGCCAATGATTTACCCACTGGTCGAATAGCAGATGTTATTCGTGAAAATGTCTATGAAATTCTACAGGTAAAATCAAGCTTTGAGCGTGTTAAGGTAGCTCAGGTTGCTGAAGTACAACATTAATGTATTGCAAAAACTAGTGTTTATAAGTATTGTCTCTGACTAAACTTTTTAGATGATATTTAACTCATTAGATTTTGCCGTTTTTTTACCTATTGTATTTTTACTTTACTGGTGTTTAAACCACCATTTAAAAATTCAAAACCTTCTAATTCTTTGTGCAAGTTATTTTTTTTACGGTTGGTGGGATTGGCGATTTTTATCTTTAATTCTTTTTAGCTCTGTCACAGATTATCTTATAGGGCTTAAATTATCAAATGAAAAAAGCATAATCAAAAGAAAATGGCTTTTAGGTACAAGCCTTTTTACCAACTTGGGGTTGCTTGGGTTTTTTAAATATTATAATTTCTTTTTAGACAATTTTAGAACTGCTTTTTCTTTTTTTAATCTGTCTTTTAATAGTGCTACATTAGACATTATACTCCCGGTAGGTATTAGTTTTTATACCTTTCAAACCTTAAGCTATACCATTGATGTTTACCGAGAAAAAATTCAGCCTACAAAAGATTTTATTGCCTTTGGTGCTTTTGTGAGCTTTTTTCCGCAGCTCGTAGCGGGCCCAATAGAAAGGGCAAGCAGACTTCTTGGACAATTCTCAAAAACAAGAACTCTTTCTTATAAAAATGCGGTAAATGGATTTAACTTAATGCTATGGGGGCTTTTTAAAAAAATAGTAATCGCTGATCGATTAGCTATAGTGGTCAATGAAATCTACAATCATCCACAAGAGTATCATGGATTTACTTTAATAATCGGAACTGTATTTTTTGCTTTTCAGATTTATTGTGATTTTTCAGGCTATTCAAATATTGCTATTGGCTGCGCCAAGCTTTTTGGATTTAATCTTATGACAAACTTTAAAACACCTTATTTTTCAAAAAGTTTAAGCGCGTTTTGGAGACGTTGGCATATCTCTTTATCAACTTGGTTCAGAGATTATGTGTACATACCGCTTGGAGGTAATAAAGTAAATAAATGCAGATGGTATTTTAATATCTTAATTGTTTTTGTAATTAGTGGATTTTGGCACGGCGCCCAATGGACTTTTATTATTTGGGGAGCTATTCATGGCATTTTTTTAATTATAGAATCTATTAAAATCAACCAAAAATATTTTATCAATAACTGGTTTTCTGTAATAAGAGTTGTTTATGTATTTAGTATTGTTTGCTTTGGATGGATTTTTTTTAGAGCTAATTCATTACATGATGCGCTTTATATCCTAGAAAATGTTTTAACCGTTTCTAACTACCAATTATCTCAATTAAGCTTTTATATGATTCCTGTTGTAAAGCAAAGTGTATATGCTACAGATGTCTTTCTGTCTCTGTTTTTTATTTTGCTTTTAGTGGCAAGTGAAGCTTTAAACTTAAAGTACCCATTTAGATGCTTTCAGTTCAGATACAAACTACCATTTTATATTCTTTTGATTTGGAGTATCTATCTATTTGGTGCTTTTGAGAAAAATGAATTTATATATTTTCAATTTTAAGATGAAAAAAAACATCATAAAATTAGCTCTCTTAGTTTTAGGAACCACTTTGTCTCTTTGGTTTACTCAGTGCTTTATTATCAGCACAATGAAAAATTGTACAAGCGGTACCATCGGAAAAATAAATGCTGTAATGCGGCATCAAATAGATGTAGAGGTTTCTATTTGGGGAGCTTCTACTGCGTATGTAAACATTAACCCCAAAATCATGATAGATACATTACATCAAAGTGTAATCAACATGGGGATAGACGGCACAAATATTGATCAATACGCAGGGTTACTTCATGAATATTTAGACTATACTAAAAAAACAAAACGATTAATTATTGCTTTAGATCTTCATGGTGGGCTTGAAGAAAGAAATTCGTTTTATCACCTTCATAATTGGCTACACCACACAAATAATCAGCACATTTTTAATTGCCTATCTGATATAGACTATCAAACAATGAATAAATTAAAGTATGTCCCTTTTTATAGCTTAACGCTTTTTGATAAACATGCTTTTCCATACTTTAGAAAGAGTCTTTTTAATCCACACAAAGAATTTGATTTTAAAAACCGTGGTTTTTCCCCCGCCGGAAATATGTCTATCACTAATCAAATAGATACTACAATTACTGCTTCTATTAATGCTAGGCCCATTAAAAAATTAACCGCTCTACTCTCTAAGGCCAAGCATAAAAATATTATGACATATCTTGTTATTACCCCTTGTTACATAAAAGGTTTATCTCAAATAAAAAACAGCAAAGATTTTATTTCAACCGTTAAAACATTCGCGTGCGAAAATGTTAAAGTCCTTGATTTTTCAAATTGTTCAATTTCTAAAGGCGCCACTCTTTTTAAAGACAATACGCATTTAAACTCTCGGGGTGCGGATGAATTCACACGGCTTTTATCACATGAACTTGCTCTTCATTAGTGCATGATTACAACACTTGATATCTCGCATAAGTTAAAGTAACTTTGTATAAATATTGAATTATGAGACTGTTTTATTTATTTGGGGGGATGTTAATTCTGTTTTTATCGTCTTGCGCCGATATTTATGAAGACGTGTATTTTCAGGAAGATGGTTCTGGAAGGGTCGAATATTCAGTAAACCTTTACAATTCTTTAAATACTCTTAACTCTTTTGCATCCTCTATGGATAGCGATAGTTCGAAGTCGAAAACTGAAGGTAAAGATATTTTTGCTTCTATGTTAAAAAACAGTAAAAACGATAAGTTTGATACCACCTTTAGCTTTTTTGATGCTTTAAAAGACTCTATTGTTGATCCAGAAAAAATAGGTCTGCTTAAAAAAAGCAGCATGGGCTTTCATATTGATAAAACAAAAGAAGAGGCTAACTTTATTTTTAAATTAGGGTTTAATAACACCAATCAGCTTAATAATATGCTAGGTGAAATTTTAAAAGAGTCTTTAAGCCCAAAAGATACAAGCAATAAAGCAATGCCTTTTATGGATATGATGGCCGGATCATCAAAAAACGATGTCTTTAGTTTTTCAAAAAAACAATTTGAACGACACTCTACACCTTTGCCAAAAAAAGAAGAAGAAAATAAAGATCCTAAAGACAAAGCTATGATGCAGATGATGTTTGCCAACAATAAATACATTACGCGGTATCATTTTCCTAAAAAAATAAAGTCTGCAAACTTAAAAGAAGCCGAAATAAAAGGTAAAGATCTTATAATTGAACGCTCTTTGATTGAAGGAATGATGAATCCAAAAGAAGAACATCTAAAAGTGAAGTTTAAGTAGCTTTCTAAAGCTATTACTTAAGCAAGTTATTTAGTCATCCTTTCTTTTATTTATTTCGTCTCTAATTTTAGATGCCTTTTCGTAATCTTCTCTAGCAATCGCCTTGTCTAAATGCGCTTGTAATTCTTTTAAAGACAGTTCTTTGGTAACAGGTGCTTTTGTTTTTTCGACCTTAGCCTCTTCTACTGAAGATTCTTTAGCAATAATTTCATTGTCTTGATCGTCTAAAATAATACCAGCAGACGACAAAATAAATTCATGAGTGTAGATCGGGCAATTAAACCGAAGTGCTAAAGCAACGGCATCAGAAGTGCGGGTATCTATTTCTATAGTTTCGCCATTTTTCTCACAAACAAGCTTTGAATAAAAGATCCCTTCTACTAAATTGTAAATGATAATCTCTGATAAATCAATTTCAAATGATCGTGCAAAATTTTTAAATAAATCATGCGTTAAAGGCCTTGAAGGCTTCATCTTTTCCATTTCAATGGCAATTGCCTGAGCTTCAAATCCGCCAATGATAATAGGTAATCTTCTTTTACCTTCAGTTTCTCCTAATACAAGTGCATAGGCTCCTGTTTGTGTCTGAGAATAAGACAACCCTACTATTTCTAATGCAACTTTTTTCACGCCTAACTTAGCTGGCTTTAAATTTTTTAACTGCCTCTGTAAGCTTGGGTAAAACATCAAAAGCATCGCCTACAATTCCGTAATCTGCCGCCTTAAAAAATGGCGCTTCTGGGTCGGTATTAATGACCACAATAACTTTACTTCCATTTACGCCTGCTAGATGTTGAATTGCGCCTGAAATACCTGCTGCAATGTATAAATTTGGGCGTATCGCAACTCCTGTTTGACCAACATGTTCATGGTGTGGACGCCATCCTATATCAGCTACTGGTCTAGAACATGCTGTAGTAGCGCCTAAAGCATTTGCTAAATCTTCTACAATCCCCCAGTTCTCTGGCCCCTTGAGCCCTCTGCCTGCTGAAACAACTAATTCTGCTTCAGGCAATGGCGCTGCACCTCCTGAAGAAGCTTGCGCAGATTGTGTGATTTTTACTTTAGAGCCTTCTATCTGTCCTGAAAACTCAGTAACGCTCGCTGATCCTCCTTTATTTTCTGCCCCTAAAGCATTGGGTAAAACCGATACTACTTTGATGGGTGACGTTATTTTGACATGGGCAAATGCTTTTCCAGAAAAAGCCATTTTCTTGACTGTAAATCCAGAAGATGTGTCTGGATAATCTATAGCTCCGCTTACTAAGCCAGCGTTTAACTTAACCGCTACCCTACCAGCAACTGCTTTTCCAGTAAAGTCTTGAGAAAATACTACAGCTTCTGAACCTTCTGATTGCGCCACAGAGCAAACAAGAGAAGTAAGGGCTTGTGAATCATTATCGCTTAGTGATGAAGCTTTGATTACTTTTTGAGCTCCATATGCACCTAATGCTGAGAGTTGATCATCTGAAACACCAGCATAAGTTACCACAGTGACTTCAGAGGCAAATTTTGAGGCGTAACTAATCGCTTCAAAACTTGATTTTACAATAGATCCGTCTTTTGAATCTGCAAATACTAAGGCTTTCATATTAAATTACTTTGGCTTCTGTGTGTAAGAGTTCGACGAGTTGGTCCATTTGGTCTGGTTCTAGGTATTTACACTCTGCTTTTCCAGAAGGCATTTCATAGGAAACAACCTGAGTGTGTACATCTGAACCTGTTGGTTCTATTACCTCTAATGGTTTTGTTCGCGCAGCCATAATACCTTTCATGTTAGGTATACGTTGTTCAGCCATACCCTTAGCTGCACTCAACACAAAAGGTGTTTGAACCTCTACTGTTTCTTCTCCGCCTGCGCCATCTCTTTGCAAAGTAGCTGTAGAGCCATTAATATCTAATTTTGTAGCCAAACTAATTAGCGGATAATCTAAATGAGCAGCAATCATAGCGGGTACTTGAGAGCTGTTGTAATTAATAGTCTCTTTACCACATAATACAATATCAAAATTTTCTTTGGCAGCATAGTCTGCAATTTGGTTTGCTACAAAACCAGAATCTGTAGCTTCTGCATTAATTCTAACCGCTTTATCGGCCCCAATAGCCAAGGCTTTGCGCATCACTGGTTCATCCGCTTGAGGCCCTACCGTGATAATGGTTACCTCACCTCCTGAAGACTCTTTGAGTTCAAGCGCTCTAACTAAAGCATACCATTCATCATAAGGATTGATGATATACTGAATACCTGCTTCGTTAAATTTTGTGGCATTATCTGTAAAATCAATCTTAGAAGTGGTGTCTGGCGCTTTACTGATACAGACGAGAAATTTCATATTCTATTTTCTTTTAATTAATGATTAATTCGGTAATTCAAGATACATAATACCTTTGAATTGCATGCAAAATTTTCTTGTTTTTTTGGGGGGATGAAATACGGATATAAAAAAACCCGTTTTGTATAGCAAAACGGGTTTTTAGACTGTTTAGCAAGGCTGATTTAGAACACAACCATAAAGTTTACTCTTCTGTTTTTAGCTCTTCCTTCTTCAGTGTCGTTAGACGCCACTGGTCGAGTTTGGCCATATCCATCAGAAGCAATTCTTGACGCATCTATACCATTTGCAACTAAATAATCTTTAGCGGCAGCAGCTCTATCTTTTGACAATTGAAGGTTTTTAGAAGCATCTCCTGTATTGTCAGTATGTCCTTCAATGGCTAAATTATACTCAGGATGTCTTTTTAATACATCTACAACATTATTAAGAACTCCTTTTGATTCTTCTTTAATGTTCGCTGATCCGGTTTCAAAATAAAGCCCTTGCATTGCCATGCTTAACACTTTAAGATCTGCTTTATCAACTTTCGGACATCCTTTGTTGGCTTCAATACCCGGTAGAGTCTTACATTTATCCATTTTATCAGACACACCATCGCCATCCGTATCTGGACAACCGTTAGCGTCTTGAGATCCTTTTGTTTCTGGACAAAGATCTTGATCGTCTGGCACACCATCTCTATCCATATCTTCAATGGTATTGAAGTTAAACTTCAAACCAACAGACGTAAATAAGAAGTTATCATTCTTTGGTTTTGTGCTTCTAGACTGCCATCCGTCATAGGCATCTGTCATGGTCCAGTGATGAGTCGTTTGAATTATACCACTCAATCTGCTTGCAGGCGCAATTACAATACCACCACCTAATGGAAAGTTGAAATCAATTGAACTGTTATCATTCGGATAAGTATTAGAAGAGGTAATGGCATCTCCAACACCTACGTGTAAGAAAGGAGCAACCGGGAAATCAACCGGAAGCATATATCCGTTATTAAACTTATAGCGTAGCATAAGATCAATATTGTTTACTACTGTTCTAAATGATGGATTTAAAATACCAGAATTATGACGAATCGTACCATGCATAAAGGTAATGTTCGCATCTAAAGATTTATTTATGTAGTGGTTGTAAGACAATCCTATAGCAGGCTTGGCTTCGTTAGATCCAAAGTCAGTACTATAGTACTGGTTGGCTAAATCACCATTATATTGGATAGTTCCAAAATGAACCCCTATGCCATGCATGTAGGTTTCGTTTTGTGCAGTTAGCTTACCTAAACTTAAAGTTGCTAATGCTAAAGCGGGTAAAATTATTTTTTTCATCTTTCTTAAATTTTAAATCCTGTTTTATAGGACACAATTTTGCCCCTAAATTATAACAATACTTTGAAAATAAAAACCCTTGTTTATTAAAGTGTTAACAATTGGGTGTGAATACCATCAAAAACAGCGTAAGTCGGCTGACTTAACCAGTCACCTGTATTGATGTATTTGGCATTACCTACACTTTTTTCTATAGGTAAGTGCCGGTGCCCGAAAATAAAGTAATCAATCTTGGCGTTTTTGGTTTGTAAATACCGCTTACAATACTGAAATAGGTATTCTTGTTGATCTCCTAAATAGCTTTGCTCTTCTTTAGGCGTGTTGTGCCTACTATATTTAGACCACTTATGCGCCATAAAAAAACTTAAGTTAGGATGAAGTCTTGCAAATAAAAATTGACAGAACCGATTTTTGAACACCTTTTTTAATAGCTTGTATTTGTAATCTTTGGGGCCTAAGCCATCCCCATGGCCTAATAAAAATGTTTTATTATGAAAAGTGAATTCTTGTTTTTCATAATATAAAGTAAGCCCTTTAATTTGCTTGGTTAAATAGGTTTTGAGCCACATATCATGATTGCCTGTAAATATATGAATGTGAATGCCGCTTACTGATAACTCATCTAATTTAGCAAGTAGTCTGAATCCGCCTTTTGGAACGACGTATTTGTATTCAAACCAAAAATCAAAGACATCCCCCAATAAAAAAACATCTGAAGCCTCTTTCTTTATATGATCAAGCCATTGTACAATTTTTCTTTCTCGAATTATACTCTGCTCAAGATCAGGAGCGCCCAAATGAAAATCTGATGCAAAATATATTTTTTTACCTGGCATTTTTAAACACTATTTAAAATATTTTAGAGGGGAGTTCAAAAATATTCAATAAATCAAAATCAATGGTAAATCTAATTTTTTCAAGATAATTTAGCGCTTCAAAAGCAGGTACCTGGTCTATGTTCTCAGACCAAACAGCCGGAAAATAAATGGACGCTATTGGCCCTATTTTTACTTCAGCGCCTAACGCCCAAGCAGGATCGTAATTGTTGGCAAAACCTAAATCAAAATTAGCTGCAATTAATTTAGTAAAAGGAAAATCTAAACTTGTGTTTATTGCGCTTATCCACGAGGCTGATTGCCCCACGGGTGTAGAAATTTTAAAGCCACCATCGCCCATATAAAACTGATTTGACCATAAACCAGATGAATTATTTCTGCCTACAAATAAATGCTCGTATCGATAGTCTAAGCCTTTTGCATTTACCCCATCCATTCTAAAATTATACCGAGAGCTAACGGTGTTGTTAAAGAGAAAAATACCTGAAAAGGCTCTAATAGAAAATCTACTACCCTTTTGATTATAGCGTTTAGAATACGTATACGCGGCATCAAACTTTAAAAAATCTTCTCTGAAACCCGATACATATTTATATTCTAATTCGGTTTGAAAATCATGCGCATACAACGCCTTTTTTTGATTTAAAGTATATAAAACAGACGAATAATGGTAGTGTCTATCTGATCTATACACAAAGGGTTCATCTGAAGGGGTCAATGAAAATAATTCAAGGTGTTCAGTAATGAAATCATGCGCTAAAACAAGTTTCGAAGAAATGTGTTTTAGCGGTTTGGTAGAAAAATTAAGGGTAATCATTGGTTTTATTTTCACAAAATAAGACGCCAAATCATTTTTCTTTTCAAAGGTATTATTGCCTATAGAAAATTTAGCTAACCTTAGGGCATAGGTAAGGCTATTGAGTTTTTTATCGAATGGCATAACCCTGTAATTTAAACCTGCATACCCAGAGAGTTCTTTGCTTTTTAACCCATACATTGGTAAAATGTAATAATTGAATTTTGGGGTCGGAAAAAAGCTGTTGTAAAATCCTAAGCCTACCATATACCCATCGTGCGCATTGTACCCAGAAAGAGGTAAGATAGAAAGTTGGTTTTTGTCTTTGTTTGGGATAGAAAACCCTGTATTCAATTTTAAGCCTTCGGCTTTTTTAAACAGCCCCTTAAGTCGAGAGGTGTTGTTTGTAAAGTCAACCTCTGGTAATCTTTCAGATGTATTTAATTGGATTTTATGTGTGTTTTCTGGATAATCTAAAATTATTTTTTCTGTTTTATTTGTGCTAAATAATCCTTTTGTATCTATCCATTTTTGTGCAATAGACTGGTTTTCTTTGTCTAAAAAACTAAGTGTAAAAGGCGCACTAATATGTTGATGACTCTTAATGTTTAATTCTATTTTATCTTCTTTTTTCTTAACTTTTTTAAGATTAAAATCTAATTTCTTATTGGTTTGTAAAAGCTCATTAAAAAACCAATCTAAAGATTTTCCGGTCTGCTCTTCTAAAGTATTTTGTAAGTCTTTTGAGGATGGATGTTTAAACTTCCAGGTATTGTAATAGGCCTGAAAGGCTTTATCATAAGCTTCTTCGCCTAAATATTCGTGTAAATACGCAAATAAAATGGCTGATTTCATATACACCTCTACCCCGTAGTTAACATCAAGATAATCGGCCGAATGACACTTTAACCCTTGGTCTTTGTTTTGGGATGCACTGAGCATATAAGAAAGGTAATACTGCTTAAAATAAGGCAATGCAAAGCCCTTTTTCTTAAATATTTTGGGGGGATTTTTCCCTAAAATTGTAAGATTGGGGTATTTAGTTTCCATATATCGAAGTTCATTAAACGAATTAATCCCTTCATCCATCCAAGGGGTGGTTCTCTCATTTGACCCTAATACACCATAAAACCATTGATGCCCGGTTTCGTGCATAATAACTGTTTCTAAGGCTTGCGCTCTAGAGGTGCTTCCTATTACGGTTATGTTCGGATACTCCATGCCTCCTCCAGCAGTTAATGCTCCGTCAACAGCGGTCATTTGTTTGTAAGGATAATCTCCATTCCATTTTGAATAATAATAAATAGCATCATGTAAATATTCATCTGACTTAAACCAAACCTCAGCATTATTATTCAAGAACATTGACCATAAGGTGACCTTATCTTTAGAATGCGGTAATTCTACTTGGTGTTTTAGTACATGCCAGCGTTTGTCTGCAAAAAATGCAAAGTCATGCACCTTATCTTGCACATACCTTATGGTTTTTAATGTATCGTTACTTGGGGGGATGTTGTGTTTAGACTGATGTGCGTCTGAATCGAAATTTTTAATCCACGCTTTAGTTTGTACTGCTTTTTGATTGAGCCATTCTGTTTCAGATGGGGTTTGTAAATCACCAGTAGCCCCTACTACATAATTTTTTGGTAGGGTAATTTCAACATCAAAGCTGCCATACTCAGAGTAAAATTCACCCATATTTAAATAGGGCATATAATGCCACCCATCTTTATCATATACCGCAGGTTTGGGATACCATTGTGTAATTTGGTAAGATTGCTTTAAATGGCCAAGTCTTGAAAAAACACCTTTAGGTATTTTAACATAAAACGGGGTAGATATTTCAATGGTTTGCCCTGGCTGCAAAGGCGTGTTTAAAATAAGCTTACATATATCAATATGCTCAGGGTGATATTCCCATTGCACTTGAGCGCCGTCTACCTTAAAATCTAAACTGTCTATATATCCTCGCTCTTGCTTTGATGAATAATAAAATCTTGTGTTTTTACTAGATAAAAGTTGCTTAGCTAAAGCCGTATTGTTGTTTTTATACGCATTAGGCCATAAATGAAACCAAATTTCAGTTAATGTATTTGGAGAATTGTTTTTGTATTTGATGGTTTGAAAAGCCTCTAATGAATGTGTTTTATCGTTAAGTTTTACCTTAATGGTATAATCTGTTTTTTGTTGAAAATAGTCTTGTGTGAAAACTGCAGGGCTAAAAAACATCCCCCCCCAAAAAATGAACAGCCCAAAAACTCCAGAACGCATCTTTAAAATTTTTTACAAAGATACGCCAAACAATAGCGCTACAAAGGCCTGAGTTCTAAATAAATGTCTTCACACGAATTACAAGAAACAAAGTCGGTGCCCATTGGGCCTGAAAAACACACACTACACCCTCTGCAATCAATAATTTGAAAATTTGTGATTTCGGCTCCACAGAGTAAAGCATTATCGACATTGTAAGTATCTAATGAAAGGGTGTCGGTCATTAGTGTTTGATCCAAAGTATAGGAAAGTACAATCGGAGAAAATCCATCGTAGTGGCAATTGTTATTTGAACTGGGTTGCCATACTATATACAAACAAGAATCATTTGTGTTTTGGGTGGATGTTGTATCAATATTTAAGGTATCTGTACCATGATTGTTTTGTAATGTAGTGTCGTAATGTGTTGTAATATCATTTTGTACGTATGGAGAAATCCCTTCTCTGTCTTTGGTACAAGAACAGTACAATAAAACAAAAACAAAGAATACAAATGCCTCTTTCATGACTCTGTTAAACGAAAGGGAGGGTGAAAAGTTACAAGGTAAACCTTAAGCTAATACCAGATTTAATATTAGAGGTCGGAAAAGAATTAGAAATAAATGGATCGGTACTGATCCAATCAAAGAAATAACGCAAGGTCATTTTTTGAGATAACTTATAATCGGCTGCTGTTTTAAGGCTGTATACTTTTTGGCCGGATGACTTAGTAATCGTGTTTTCTACTATTTTTCTAAGGCCCGTTTTATTGTCTCGCATCGAAAAATCTACCCTTAAATTTAATGCAGAGGTCACTTTTTTACTTTGTCCTGGTAAGAGCCACGGAAACTTCACCTTCGGAATTGTATAGCCCGAGCCTATCACAAACTCTAAACCATTCATTTCTGTGATTTGTGTATTTGGCACACTTAAGGTTACTGTTCTATCTTTTTTGATTTCAAAACGCGCCTGTAATGAGTTTTTAAACGTCATATCTATCTTGATTAACGGGGCAATTTGTTCAGATAGTACAACGGTGTTAATTTGATAGCGGTTAATAAAGTTGGCTTTGCCATCTAAACTGTCTGTATAAGGCTCCGAATTGCCTTCTTCTTGGTTTTCTGTAAATAACAAGTTGGAGGTAAATGACCCAAAAGATATAGATGATTTGTAGCCGTGACTTATAGAAAAGTTTCTAAAATATTTTTTAAATAATTTCACATTCTTAAGCCCTGTATATGTGACTCTCCAGTTTACGGCTGGCAATCCTTTGATTGGGTTTAGTTTTTGTTTTTTCGGGTCTTTGCCACCATAGGTAGCTAAAAAAGTAGGGATTAAAACCTCTTGATTGGTTGCCCCAAAACCGGTGGTGTATCCGCCGCTATCTAAGGGGTGTAATCCTCCAGAATAACCCGGTACATTATTAATTCTGTCTTGCTCAAGTCTATTAGAAATAATGTCTCTGCTGTTTAAAAAGGCCTGATGAATGGCAGAATTAAAATTAGAATCAATCTTATCAAAAGCTGTTCCCCAACTGATATATGAGCGTGAAAACATACCGTTTTCGATGTAGCTCTGAGGTTCATACCAACCTAAGGTTCCGTCTATAGGGCTAAGAATAGAATCGTTCCAGTTGTAAAATTGATTGGTATTAAACCCATAGGTTGAGTTGGCAGTTAAATCAACCCTAAAATCTTTTATAGGCTCAATAGAACTTCTAAAGTTTATTTTTTCATTATGCGTGGTAATGTGTTGAGTTGTGATGTTCTGCCCTTGAATTAACCAACCTTTAGAGGCTGCATATGGTGCAAAGTCATCTTGGGCTGTTGGGTCGCCTAACCAATTATTGGTGGCGGTAATAAACGGAACACCAGGGGCTGTAAACCCATTTCTCATGCCCATAAGGTTACTTTTAAAATCTACCCCAGGTAAAATCATACCATTGTCTTGATTGTAAGTCAGCGATGCTGTTTTTACACCCATCAGCACCTTAGCAACACGATCGGTAATGGTAATTGGATCACTTTTCTCTCTTTTTTGCTTCTTGATTTCTTTTTTAGTTTTGGTAGAGTCTGATATGTCATCAATTACTTTTTTAACGCCTTTTTCTAGTTTAGAATTGCCTTTGGGTTTCTTGCGCTTGTCAGACGCTGCTTTTTTAAACTTGCGGTCTACCTTTTTCAGATACGGAATGTTATTATAAAGGTTTTTAAAATTAAAATTTCCGTTCACTTGAACCGTGTTTGAATTTTGAATGGTGTGCCCCTGCTCTTCTGCAGCAAACGGCGCTCTAATCCAATTGTAATTCACACCATATTTAGCTGTTGTTTTTACCCAATTTAAATAGGGTAGCTTATGGATGGGTAAAGTATAGTTTAAATTTGCTTGGTGTCTGTAGTCTATGTTTTCTCCGCCTTTCATAACATTATTCCAGACTTGTGATTTCCATATATCATAACCCCCTGGGTCGTTTTTCTTATCTACAGCCCCTAAAGGTTCTTCAATTAATGATTGATTTATGGCATTAAAATCAAACTTTAAATTTTTAGTAATATCATATTTGAGATCGTATTTTCTAGCCCATCTAAATGTCTTGTTATAAAATGGAGGCAAGTCTGCTTTAATGCCCGGATTTGTATTTCTTGTAATACGTTCATTATAAAACCTGTCTATATCTGTACTAAAGCCAATTTGTTTGGGCTTGGTGTAAAAATTAAAATCTTTAATTAAAGAGAGGTGTTTAGATTTTATTGCTTTTTTGAAGGGTTCAATAGGTTTGGATGTAGGGCTAAATGAATAGGTTAAGTTTCCGTGGTAGGTTTTTGTTAAGTCTCTTTCTAAAGTAAAGTTTCTTTGGTGGGTTTCTGTAAAGGCATAACTGGCTGTTAAATTAGATACATCGTAAAAATGTGACTTTTTGCTCTTTTTGCTTTTGAGTTTTCTTACACCTGTAAAGTTTAAACTCTTTCTGGTAGTCACATCGCGAATTACTTTTAAAATAGAGTCTTTTTCAAAATCGTCTTGGGTGTTGGTTAAAATGGTTTTGGTTTCTACATCCGGATCCAGCGGATTAAACCTGGGTGTAATGACATTTTTAGCATATCCCACATACATGGGGGCTTGAAGCGGTGTTTTTTCACCCAATAACTTTCCTAAGTCTGTTTCAAAAGACAAGTCATAATGTTGATTGGTTTCGAGTTGGCGTTCGGATACACGCTTTTCAATACTTCCAAAACCCGGCGTACTCATCCCTCCAGACAAAGACAAAGTGCCTAATCCTGGCAATTCTGACACTACCCTACCAATGGTGGCCCAACCTCCATCGTTATTAAAATCGGTAAGTCTAAGTTCGTTTACCCAAACCTCAACACATTTAGAAGGTCCGTTGTCTTTAGGGTTTTTAACCCCTACCATAACCGTTTTAAGTGTGCTTAAATTAGGGTTCCCGACCACAATGATGTTGTTGTCTGGATAATTCGGATCAGGCGCAGAAAAAGGCGTGCTGTATTGTGCTATATTATTGCCTACTGATGAATTTCTGTTTAGCTTTACTCTTTGTAGTTGTGCAAATTCAATATCAAAATTATTATCTGAAGGCCAAACCGCTAAACGACTTGATTCGTTATCGGCGGCTGTAAAATAATTTTGCCCCCCGGGGGTTATTTTTAAAGGCACTTCGTATTCATAATAGTTGTTTTCAAAATCGGTTCCCATTCTGACAAACACTTTAAGTTCGTCATCTAAAACCTCATCTTGATTGAGCACAGATTCGCCATGCACAAACATTTGTAAACGTCTGTACATCCGTACATCATAATCAAAGTTACGATAGGCCCCCACAAAAGTGCCATCACCTAAATCACAAGTGTTTACAAATAATGCTTGTTCGTTCTGAAGTACCTGGTTAACCGTTGTCAGATCTACTTGCCTGTCAATGGTTGGAGGCAATACATAATTAACGGGCGACTTTTGTGCATTTTCTTCAATGTTAACTGCTCCAATATTAAAACTCGTAAAGGCATCATCGTCTTCATGTTCGCCTGGCGCTTGGCCATCGCCCAAATATTTACGCCACTGCCCAGTCACTAATTCTAAACGCGCAAACCTTAAATGAAGAGGATCTTTAAATCCTTTTACAAAAATCCGCATAAATCGAATAGAGTTTAATCCTTGAATGCCTCCGTAGGCCTCTCTATTTAAATCGCGCACTGGTATTTTAAACTGATACCACTTCACTGGCTTTGTGGTGCCATTTTGTAAATTAGCATTGGTTTCTAATACATTAGTGATGTAATTTGAGCCCGCTGCGTTTTCATTGATATCACCTGGTGATACTTTAACTCTATATTGGTAATAACTCTCGCCGTAATTAATAGTCTTATCTCTATTTATATCTTCGGTGTTGGGTAATGTAGAAGCGGTAGTCGGATAGCCGGCTTGATTTTGAGCTGCATACTGATCTGAGGTGGGCGAATTGCCTTCAAAATTGTTCCAATCTTTGTAGCGTTCTAATATATCAAGTTCGTCTTGGTCGTAATCGTCTCCTAAAAAATAATGGTAATCGTCATTCGAAGGGTCACGCTGTGCATTCAAATACGCATTAGAGTTGGTGCCTCCAAATTTATTTTCAATACGGTCTAAGTAAGAGGATTTAAAAAAGATTTGCTCTTGCTCATTGGCAAGACCGTCTAAGCCTACATCCTGATAGGGTCTAGTGGACGGATTGTTGTCAAAGGCGTCTAATAAATAAGGGATTGAACTAGGGATAACACGCCCCCAAGGAGACAAGGTGTCTCCTGATAAGTCTGCTGCTTCTTGCTGTGTAGAACCAAGGCCGTTTTCAAAAAAACGTTGGTCATCCCTGAGGATATCTTCAGAAATGTTTCCAATATTAATAAACAGCTCTCCTGTATTGGTGCCATCTGAAAAACCATCTGTGCCCGCTTCTGCATACGGATCCATCATCCAAAATTGAATGAATTCAACATTCGATGCATCAAAATCATTGGTGTTGATCTCACGCATAATCCCCCCCCAACGTTCTTGCGGATTAATTAAATTACCATCGGTATCTATCCCTGAACTGTATGTGTTTCCTGAAGTGTCTGTACCGTCTACATCATAGTTGTACGGACCACGTTCAGACGGATAATAAGACAAGTCAAACATATTGATAAACTGCGACTGCGTTACATTTAATTGCCTGTTCGGAAATACTTCATTTTCAGGAATCCAACGCATAAAATGATTTTCTACAATACTGTCATCATCTAAAATATAAGACGGAACCAGGTTGTTTGATCGATAAAAAACGGAAGGATCTACTGTGTACCAGGCCAATTTTGCTCTGTTGTAGCCATTGGCTAAGTTAGAGGTTAAATTACCTTCCGGAAAAAGACCAGGTTGCCCCTGTGGTGTTGAGGCAATTTTCCAGGCTATGGGCGAACGCAGCTCAATGGTGGATACGCTGCCTTCAAAATCATCTAAATACGACACCCCATCTCTACCAATAGCTCTTGAATTACCCGGTATAAGTTTTGCGAATTCTCCGGTAAAATTAACTTTTGCTTTGCCTTTTGAATTTAAGAACGGAATCTTTTTAAGAATATCTGTTAAAAATTCTGACTCATCGTTATACGTTGCATCCAAACCCAACATGGTGTTGTTAATAGGCTCAAAGCCTGCGTTTACTTTTTGCGTAATAGGCCTTTCTCTAAGGTTCATAAGTGTACCTCCTAAATGCAAGTGCTTATTAAATTCGTAATCAAAGCGAGCACCCATCATGCTTTTTTGTTGTGCGTTAAATAAAGAGTTACTCTCAAAATCTACTTGAATAGGCGAGGCTGCTTCTAATAAAGACGGATTGATAATCTTTACCCGACCCAAGTTATAATCGACCGTATAATCTGAGTTTTCTACAAGCCGCCTGCCTCCTTGAGTTACACTTACCGATCCTTGTGGTAAGTTAAAGGCCCCTAATGAAAATTCTGAGGTCACATCGCTTTGGTATTGCCCTCTTATGTAAAATCGATTTTTATTTGGAAAGTTTACCCGCGCCAATGAGCGTGAAGTCACATAAAGAGAATCAAATGCGTAGCCTTCAGCTAAGCTTTGCTCAGTATTAGGAAATGACGATCTTAAGCCTGATCCAAAAGGTTCTAATTTTGTGAATATTAAACGTGCTTTTTCAGGATCAATGGTAATCATAGGATTATTCAAAAAATCAAACACCCCATCTCCGTCAGGAGTGGGTTGATTGTTTATCGTAAGCTTATCCATCCCTAACACCTGAATAATGGATTTGTCTTTTAAAGAACCATCCGGAAAGTAATTGATTTGCACCCCTGTTTTAGCATCTAAATACCAAACATCAAGCATAAACCCTTCTTTTTTTACTTGATAAGCATTGCCTAATCCGTAAATGTTTTTCATCATTAAATCCCACATAGGCGCTTTAAAGTCTAGTTCTACACTTTTAAGCATTTTTAAGATTAACGCTTGTTCGCCCACTATACCATCGGTTGAAAATTCACCTACTTGATAGGTTTTGCCTCTATAGGTAAATTGAAAAGCCACACACAGCGCAAAATCAACAGGTAATTCAGTATTTAAAGAAATATACCCTAACTGCTTATTAACTGTATAGTGCTGCCCTTCTTGTAAAAGCTCAGCCTGGCCAATGGTTAAATAATCTTTTCTGTCTTGAAGGTTCATGGCGTTTAATGCCCCAACAGCACCAGAAAAACCCCTTACTGAGGGCTTATTTACCTGATCGTATAAAGAATTGGCTTTATTAAACGGCACATCATTCGATTGCAAGTCATTTACAACGCCAGGATTAAATAATCGAGACGGATCTGCTGTTCCTAAATCTTGAAAGGCAATGATGTTTCTTGTATTATCAAATACATTTCTAGGGGTTTTGTAGACCTCTATTTTGGTGATGAAAAAGTCTGAATTGATTAAGGGTGGATTAGAAACGGCTTGCTCGTAACGGTCTCTAAAAAAATGATCTAAAAAGAAGTGTTTATTATACTCATATTCATCCGCTTTTACTTCAAAGTCTTGCACCTGAGCACCGTTTTTAATTTCTATAGATTCTTTTTTGCCTTGTTGTTGAGAAAGGATGGTTGTGACATTTAGTTTTCCAAACTTTAAGCCTGTCTTTACCCCAAATAGAGTTTGAGACCCTGTAATCAAAGAACTATTAAGCGGTAAAGAGACGTTACCCAGTTCAATGAGTTGGATGATGTCGTCTTCTTTTCCTTCATAAGTAAGTTTAGTGAGGTTTTCAAAATTAAACATCGCCTCAGTGTTAAAGCTTAGATTTAATTTCATTTTATCGCCAATAGAGCCCTGAAGATTAAATTGAATTTTTTGATCAAACAAAAAATTAGTGATGCGTTGTTGTTGTATGGGGATGGCTGGATTGGCTGTTTTTGAGCTTTGAACCCCCATAATAACCTCAACAGACCCTTGAGGTTTTATTTCTATTTTATCTGATCCAAAAATACGGTCGATTACTTCGTTGTTTAAATCTATTTCAGGACGAAACCCTCCGCCTTTTTCTTCTGTTTTTTCTTCAATTTCTTCTTGGCGGCGTTTGTTCCAAAAATCTTTATACGATTTTGCCATATCGTAATCTAAGTACTCTTTAATACTCATAGACTCTGAAGGTCTAAAGGGCAATCCATCCCCAATGGTTTGTTTAACCTCGTACTTACCTGTTTGATGATTATACTCTACATCAGACTTTATGTTGGAAGGATTATTTAAGTATAAGCCTCCGTTTTGTGTGTTGCTCGATGGGCTAAAACTCTCGTCCTGAAATTCAAAAGGCAAATCCAATCCATCCGTAGAAGTTGAATCATCTGTTTGCGCATACATAGACATCCCCCCGAAAAGAAAAAAGAAAAATATATGTGTATAAACGCGTTTCAGTTTACAATAATTTTAGTGCTTGTTTAATTACCCCTTCAACGCCTAAGGTAGGATCTTCACTTAGAATTTTATTAACCACTTTATGTACTTGCATTTTTTGAAAGCCAAGGGCTTGTAATGCAGAAAACGCTTCATTGGCTGAATTATTGTTTGAGCTTTCTGTATTTTCAATAGAAATACCTAAACCAGATACTTTATCTTTTAAATCTAAAATAACGCGCTGGGCTGTTTTTGGCCCAATGCCTTTTATGGCTTTAATGATGCCCACATTTTCTAAAGCTATGGCTTCGCTGAGTTCTTTTGGTGACAGAGAAGAAAGCATAAGACGAGCTGTATTGGTTCCGATGCCAGACACACTTATTAGTTTTCTAAACAATTCGCGCTCTAACTTTGTTGTAAACCCATAAAGTGTGTGTGCGTCTTCTTTAATAGACTGATGAATGTAAAACAGATTAGGCTTCTGTTTTTGATAGGTTTCATAACTGTGTAAAGAAATGTGTATGTAATATCCTACCCCTTTATTATCCATGATTAAATGGTCTGGGGTTATTTCTTGAATCTCTCCTTTTATGTACTCAAACAAAGCTTAAAGTATAATCAATAAAGGTATAACAATTCGTAAAACAGGACTCAATTAATCGGCGCAATTTTCACAAAAAAATAAGACCTGGTTTTTATCTTTTTTAATAAGAATAATTTCTTCTCTTAAAGTTGCTTATATTTGCCCACTTAAATAAACCATAACCATGCAAAACAGAACTGCTCTTTGGATATTCATCATTCTTTTAGCTGCGGCTTGTATATACTCTGTTTCTTTTACTTTTAGCGCCAATAGTGAAAATTCTGCTGCTGATGCCTATGCACAAAATAAATTAGATTCAGTGCTATCACTAAACAGTGCTATTTCTTCTAAGTCTAGAGATTCCATTTTATCGGTGGGTAAATCCGATTATATTAAAAATAATGTTTCGAATTCTTTTCTTGGATTTACCATGGATGAAGTCAGAAAAAAACAAATCAACCGCGGTTTAGATTTACAGGGCGGCATGAATGTTACCTTAGAGGTTTCTGTGGTTGATTTAGTTCGAAATTTAGCAGCTAACAAACAAGATAAGGAGTTTAAAGCGGCCATTCAAAAAGCAACAGAATTACAAAAAAACAGCGGATCAGATTTCGTGACTTTATTTGGCCAGGCCTACAATGAAATTGCGCCAAATGGCAAATTAGCCGCTATTTTTCATTCTAGAGACAATAAAGATCTTATTCCTAGAAGCGCTTCTAATGCAGAGGTTTTAACTATTTTATCAGACGAGGCTAAAGCCGCTGTAAGCAGAACAGAGCAGGTTATTCGTAAAAGAATTGACAACCTTGGGGTTGTACAACCTAAAGTACAAAGACTTGAATCTGGACGCATATTAGTAGAGTTGCCTGGTGTTAAAGAAAAAGCCAGAGTAAGAAAAATATTACAAGGAACTGCTAAGTTAGAATTTTGGGAAACCTACGATAACACTGAGTTTTTTACTTATTTAAACAAGGCTAATACCCTATTAAAAAATGAATTAAAAGCAGAACAAAGCGCAAATACACAAACAGATTCTCTAGTGGCTGAAAAAGAGGGTTTAACCACCACTCAAGATAGTTCTTCAGCATTAGAAGATCTGTTGACCAATCAAACAAGCTCTTCTTCTGATAGCGCGAGTGCTTCGATAGACTTTAAAGAAGAAAATCCGTTATTTGCGGTGTTAAGCCCTTCATTAACAAGAGAAAACAACATTCAAAAGGGGCCTGTTGTTGGCTATGCTTCTAAAAACGATACCAGTAAGGTAAATGCGTTTTTAAAACGAGAAAATATTTCTGTTTTATTTCCGAGGGCTAAGCTTTTGTGGGGCGCAAGTGGTATTGGAGATGCTAAAGACTTCTTTCAATTATTTGCTATTAAAGTTGCTAATATTGACGGTAAAGCGCCTTTAGAAGGAGATGTGGTGGTTGATGCACGGCAAGATTTTGATCAATTAGGTAGATCTGAAGTATCTCTTGCTATGAACTCAGATGGCGCTAAGCGATGGAAAACACTCACTGGAAATAACATTGGTAATTCGGTTGCCATTGTGTTGGATGACAAGGTGTATTCTTCACCCACTGTTCAGGGTGAAATTGCAGGCGGAAGAACATCAATATCTGGATCATTTGATGTACAAGAAGCAGAAGATTTAGCAAGTATTCTTAAAGCAGGTAAACTCCCTGCGCCATCTAGAATAATTGAAGAAGCGGTTGTGGGTCCTTCTTTAGGTGAAGAAAATGTCAACTCTAGTTTTAAATCTTTTTTACTTGCCCTAGGACTCGTGCTTATTTACATGATTTTATATTACAATAAAGCTGGTGTTGTTGCTAATATTGCGCTGTTAGCCAATATTTTCTTTGTCATTGGGGTTTTAGCTTCGCTTGGTGCAACATTAACCCTGCCAGGTATCGCCGGTATTGTGTTAACCATTGGTATGTCCTTAGATGCCAATGTGCTTTTCTTTGAACGGGTCAGAGAAGAACTTAGAGCTGGCAAGGGCACACGTTTGGCTATAAAAGATGCCTACGGATTTAAAGGCGCATTGCCTTCTATTTTAGATGCCAATGTAACTTCTATTATCACGGCTTTTATACTGCTTTTATTCGCAACAGGTCCTGTTCAAGGATTTGCCACCACTCTACTTATAGGTATTTTCACCTCTTTGGTGTCTGCTATTTTTATTACACGTCTGATTTTTGAATGGATGTTAGACCGTAAAATGAATTTAGATTTTGAAACTGGATTTTCAAGAAATTTATTCAGAGATCTAAACATAAATTTTGTTGAAAAAAGAAAGGTGTTTTATCTCGTTTCTTTAACTGCCGTTTTAATTTCATTAGGTTCATTGTTTACTAAGGGCTTAGATTTAGGCGTTGATTTTTCTGGAGGAAGAACCTTTCAGGTGCGATTCGACGAGCCTGTTGCTGCGGATAAAATTGCCTCTAACTTAGGGGATGTTTTTGTTGAAAACGGCAAAAGAGATGTTCCTGAGGTAAAAACATATGGCGCATCGAACCAGGTTTTGGTTACTACTAATTATTTAATTGGAGACAACAGCTCTCAGGCCTCTGATTTGGTTGAAGAAAAATTAAAGGACGGATTAGCCAGCATGAATAACACCTTTGAAATAGTAAGTTCTCAAAAAGTTGGGCCAACCATTGCGGATGACATTAAGTCTTCATCGTTTTACGCTACCATCTTCGCTCTTATTGCTATTTTCTTATACATTGGTGTGCGATTCAAAAAAATGCAATTCGGAACAGGAGCCATCGCGGCACTTTTTCACGATGTAATCATTGTACTTGGTTTGTATTCGTTGTTGTGGGGGATTTTACCGTTCTCACTAGAAATTGATCAGGCCTTTATTGCAGCTATTTTAACAGTAGTTGGATATTCTGTTAACGATACGGTTGTTATTTTTGATAGAATTAGAGAATACTTAGGTATTTATAGAAAAGAGTCAAAAAACAGCGTGGTAAACAAAGCCTTGAACTCTACGCTTACCAGAACATTTAACACCTCTATTACGACCTTAATAGTACTGGCGCTTATTTTTATGTTTGGCGGAGAATCTATTCAAGGTTTTGTTTTCGCCATTATGATTGGTGTATTTGTTGGAACGTATTCTTCTTTATTTATCGCTACACCAGTGATGTTAGATTTAGATAAATCGGATACGCTTAAAAAAGATGCTATTAGAAAAAACGAAGAAGCTAAAAAGAAAAAACGTAAAGCCAAAAAGAAGCAACTCGCATAAAAGCTTTACAAATGTTCTTTTTAATCTTATAGGTTTTTTATCTTTAAAGCATGTACCTATTTATAAGTGGCCCAGAGCTCATTGTAGTTTTTTTAGTTGTTATCCTATTTTTTGGTTCTAAAAAAATTCCGGAACTCGCTAGAGGCCTTGGTCGAGGTATAAAAGAATTTAAGAACGCCACAGGCGAAATTCAAAGAGAAATCAATAACAGTACACGAGAAATAGAGTCTTCTACAAACACGCACCAAAACAAATCGCTTTAAATGTCTTGGTTTTTTCTTTTTTTAGGTTTAGCTGTTTTAATTATTGGCGGAGAACTTCTTGTTAAAGGAGCTGTTGGTATTGCGGCTAAATTGAATATTTCAATGTTGGTTGTAGGCTTAACGGTAGTTGCTTTTGGCACCTCTGCACCTGAACTAGTGATTAGTCTTACGGCTGCTGTAAAAGATCAGGCTGGTATTTCTCTTGGGAATATTGTAGGGTCAAATATTTATAATATTTCTCTTATACTTGGTACGGCCGCTCTTATTTTTCCGATTGTTTCTGAAAAACAAACCATTAAACTAGATTGGCCGGTAATGATGGTTGCGTCTAGTTTGCTTTATATTTTTTTACTTAACCAAACTCTAGAACGGTATGAGGGGTTTATTTTATTTAGTTTTTTAATCGGTTTTATTGTGTATGTAATCCAAAAGAGCAGAAATGAGGATACCGAAGCTATTGATGTGAAACCAAATATGTTTAGAGATACCACCTTAGTTGTATTGGGCTCTTTAGCGCTTATGTTTGGTGCTGAATGGTTTTTAAGAGGCGCTGTTGACATCTTTAAGTCTTTTGGTTTTTCTGATCAACTCATTGGTTTAACTATTGTAGCGCTTGGCACAAGTATGCCAGAACTTGTCACTTCTGTTGTTGCCTCTTTTAAAAAACGTACAGATATTTCAATCGGAAACCTTATAGGGTCTAATATTTTTAATGTATTGGCTGTTGGAGGGCTTACTTCAATTGCCAAACCCATTGTTATTCAAAACGGGCCAGAAATGTCATACAACCTTTACTGGATGCTCGGAATTTCTCTTTTGATTTTTCCTTTGGTTTATTTTGGAAATAAAATTGGACGACTCAAAGGCCTACTCTTATTAGCGATTTTTACACTTTATACCTGTAGCTTATTCTTTGAATTATAATGTCGCTTTCTAAACGATTAGTCTATTCTATTCTATTCTTTTTAATAGGATTAGCTTTGTTTTTTTGCGCTAGTCATTTAAAAAATAATTATCAAGAAAACGCGCATAAAAACACCAAAGAGAATTTTCAATTAGCGCTTCATAAAGCTGAGCAATCATTAGAAGACAATCTTTTAAAACAAGACTTCTCGCAATTACAAAAACACCAAGACTATAGCTATTATTTGTATGTGCGCGATACCCTTAAGCGTTGGACAAGCCATCTTGTGCCAATTGATCCTATTATAAAACCATCGAGCTACAGTAAAATTTGTTTTTTAAAAAACGGGTGGTATTTGTCATCTGTTAAACACTTTAATGACTCTACTCTTGTTGGGTTATTTAAAATAAAATCTGAATATCCTTTTGAAAACGACTATTTACAAAATGATTTTTCAGTGCTTTTAGATCATCAAAATATTTTTGATATCGCCATTGAAAAACCAAATAACAAACCTGTTTTTACCCTATATACCCTTAATAAGACAGGTGCTTTTTATTTAATTCCTAAAAACATCCCCCCTTTAAATAAACTATTAATCATTGATGTTTTAGCGCTATTGTGCATTTGTTTTTCATTATGGATAGGATTTGGTGTTTTATGTTCTAAGCCCCTAAGTAGTATACTTGTGTTTTTAAGCCTTCTGGTTTTTAGAGGCGTGAGTCTTTTGTATTACAGATATCCAGAAGCATTTTCTTCATTAGATTTTTTTCAAAACACAAACCCGCAAAGTATTATAAATCAGACTCTTGGAGATTACTTAATCAACAATTCTCTTTTTATTTTATTGGTTTGGATTTTTTATTGGGCTTTCAGGGATGTTAAAAAATATACTTGGTTTATCCTCTTTATAGTTATAAGTATTTTTAGCATTTCTTTTTATCAGGTTTATGATGGATTTGGGTTTGAGCATGTGCCCCTAAATCCTTCAGATGTGTCATTGTTTTCGTTTTATAGCATTTTAGTATACATCTCTTTTGGCGCTTTATTGCTTTTGCCATGGGTGTTTATTAAAAACATAGACGCTTTAAAATCACATCGTTTTTCTTTAGGTGTTAAATTATTAGTACTTGTATTTATAATATGTCCCTTTTTTTTTCACAACCTTTTTATTGTTGTGTTCTCTTGTATTGGCGTGGTGGGATGTCTGTTTTTTACTTCTTCTTTTCACAACATAAAAGAGCGTGTAAACAGAAGTTTAATTTACTTAGTTATTGTCGCCTTTTTTGGGTCTTTTTTTATTGCTATTATCTCTGAACAAAAAAAAGCATTGCGCGTTGATACGCTCTCTAAAAACCTTTCTATAAATAAAGATTTAAGTTTAGAATATAATATTGAAAACTATTACTCTGCCATTCAAGCCTACACGAACGAAACCTTATTTGAGTACGAAAAACAAGATCTTTCTATAAAAGAATACGTGTCGTATATCTCTGATTTATACTTTTCAAAATTTTTAACAAAATACGATTTAAACGTGTTTGTTTTTGAGAAAAAAGAACCCGTGTTTTCTTCACTAACACTAAGTAAAAGTTGGGGGGATTTAGAAAAAATAAAAACAGAAGGCATTCAAAATAAAAACCTCCCGTTTTTATACAACACACACAACTCTTCAGATCAACAAGAATATATCTTAGATCTCTACGCTCCTAAAGGGGCTGTAAATGCCTTTGAAGTATCGATTAGTTTTAGTTTAAAATCAAATAAAGAATTAATCGGATACCCCGTTCTTTTAAGCGAAGCTGCCAGCAATACTATTGGGGGATCCACTTATGATTTTGCACATTACAAAAACGGGATGCTTTCTTATAAAAAAGGTGATTTTAGATTTCCAAACCAACTTTCTTCTTTAAAGAAGATAACACATAAATCTAATACTTTCAATGTTTTTACCTCCAAAGAAAAAACCACTGTGATCTATACTAAAAAGAAGACTCTTCGATGGTTTATTCAATGTTTTTCAGTTTTACTTTTCTTTTTGATTTTATCGGGTTTTTTGTTTTATAGAAATACCATTTTTAGCTTAAATACATTTTCTTCTTGGTCTTTGTCTTATAAGTTTCAAATCACGCTTATTTTATTGTTATTTATCTCTGTGATAACCATTGGGGTGGGCACTTACTTTACAACAAAAAAGGCATTTGACGACCAAAACACTTTACTTTTAGAGGATAAATTACGCTCGATTTTATTTGAGGTAGAATACAAATTGTCTAAAAAAACGAGCCAAGATATAAATACCCAAAATGCGTATGTTGAAAAAATATTAAACAAGTTCTCTAATGTTTTTTATTCTGATATTACTCTATTTGATAAATCTGGTAGTTTAACCGCATCTTCAGCGTCTTCTCTTTTCAATAGAGGTATTCTTTCAAAAAAAATACACCCCGATGCCTATGAAGATTTATTAAAAAATGAGTACGCCTCAGTGATTCATTTAGAACACCTAGGGCGCCTGTCTTTTTTGTCTGCTTATTGCCCCGTGTATAATGCTAAAAATGAAATGTTGGGGTATTTACACCTTCCGTACTTTGTAAAACAAAAAGACTTTGAACAACGTTGGGGAGCGTTTTTATCGGGTCTTTTAAATATTTATTCTTTACTTCTTTTTGCTTTAATTGTGGTCTCTATTTTTCTAAGTAGCTATTTAACGAAGCCTTTAAGAAAATTAAGATTGATGCTTCAGAATATAGAGATTAACAGTGAAGATCAAACCCTAAAATATGACGGTGAAAATGAAATTGGCAAGTTAGCCAAAGCCTACAATACTAAAGTAATTGAACTAAAAGAACAATCTAAAAAACTTGCTGAAACTCAAAAACAAATGGCTTGGAAAGAAATGGCGAAACAAGTGGCACACGAAATCAAAAACCCCTTAACGCCAATGAAACTCTCTACCCAACATTTACTTATGAGTTTACAAACTAAAGACACTAAAAATAAAGAAAAACTTCAAGCATATACGCAAAGAATGATTGACCAAATAGACGTATTAAGTTCTATTGCTTCAGAATTTTCTGATTTTGCTTCAATGCCCTCTATGCAATTAGATTCTGAAAATTTAAGTCTTATTTTAAAAGATATTATTAGACTAAACACCCCTTTGTTATCTCATATAGATGTACAAGAAAATATTCACTTGGCTAACAATATTAAATGTGATAAAAATCAAATGATAAGAGTCTTTCAAAATCTTCTTAAGAATGCGATCGAGGCTTTAAGTGAAACTGCAAATGCTCAATTAATTCTTAGACTTGAAAAACAAAAAAATCAGGCTTATTTTTCAATCACCGACAATGGCATTGGCATCCCCCCAGACATTCAGACCAAAATATTTACTCCAAATTTTACCACTAAAAGCAAAGGAAAGGGTCTTGGGCTCGCGATGTGTAAAAAAATTATTGACGCCCACAAGGGTGAGATTGGCTTTCAGAGTGAAAAAAATAAGACGGTTTTTTATTTTACTCTACCTTTGAGCTAGAATACTTTTCTTATGATTTTAGATAATTATGTATGTGGATCTTGGGTAAAAAGCTCAGGAAAAGGGGTTGCTCTTTTTAATTCGGTAACGGGTGAGCATATTGCCACGAGTAACACCAAAAATATTGATTTTAAAAAGGCCTTAGATTATGGCCGTAAAACAGGGGGTAGTGCTCTTCGAAAAATGACCTTTCATCAGCGCGGACGAATGCTAAAAGCGCTTGCCTTACATTTACATAAGCACAAAGAAAAGTTTTACCCTATCAGTTATAGTACTGGTGCTACACGCATTGATTCATGGATTGATATTGAGGGCGGTATTGGTAATTTATTTGCCAATGCATCCTTACGGCGTAAATTACCTAATACCTCCTTTTATTTAGATGGCGAATACGCACCAATGTCAAAAACAGGTTCGTTTATTGGCCACCATTTAATGGTGCCAAAACAAGGGGTGGCGCTACATATTAATGCGTACAATTTTCCGATTTGGGGGATGCTTGAAAAAATAGCCGTAAATCTTTTAGCTGGTGTTCCGGCTGTGGTTAAACCTGCAACTGTAACCAGTTTTTTGACCCACGCAATGGTAAAAGAAATTATTTCTTCAAAAATTTTACCCAAAGGAGCCCTTCAGCTTATTTGTGGGTCTGCGGGAGATATTTTAGACCATGTTATGGAGCAAGATGTAGTCACGTTTACAGGCTCTGCTTCTACTGGGCAAAAACTCAAAAGCCATCCTTCTATTATTGCAAATGCCGTTCCGTTTAACATGGAGGCTGATTCTTTAAATAGTTCTGTTTTAGGGGAGGATGCTAAGCCGGGCACTGAAGAATTTGATTTATTTATCAAAGAAGTCGCTAAAGAAATCACTATAAAATGTGGGCAAAAATGTACCGCCATCAGGCGGATACTGGTGCCTAAAAAACATATTGATCAGGTGCAAAAAGCCCTGAGTGAAAAACTAGAAAAAACCACTGTTGGTAATCCTGAGTTAAAAGAAGTACGTATGGGGGCTTTGGCGGGCAAAGAGCAGCTTAAAGACGTTGTTTCAAATGTTAAAAAACTATTAAAGCATTCTGAGCTTGTGAGTGGAGATTTAGCAAAAGTTGAAGTGCTTGGAGCTAGTAAAACAAAAGGTGCTTTTCTATCGCCAATGCTTTTAAGAAATGACAAGCCTTTTACCCGCACATCCACCCATAATATTGAAGCCTTTGGCCCAGTAAGTACACTGATTCCTTATAAAACACTAGATGAAGCTATTGAAATTACAAAAATGGGCTTAGGTTCTTTGTGTGCTTCTATTGTGACCAATGATGCTAAAATTGCACGTGATTTTACGCTTGGTGCAGCCAGTTATCATGGGCGGATTTTAACCTTAAACAGAGAGTGTGCCAAAGAAAGTACAGGACATGGCTCGCCTATGCCTCTTTTGGTTCATGGCGGACCTGGGCGTGCTGGTGGCGGTGAAGAAATGGGCGGACTACGTGGTATTAAACACTATATGCAACGCACAGCCATTCAAGGGTCTCCTTCTATGATTGCAGCTATATCTGATGTTTATCAAATAGGTGCTAAACAAAGCTATCCGGTTAAACATTTGTTTCAAAAATATTTTGAGGAACTTAAAATTGGTGAAACGTATATTACCCATAAGCATACCATTACAGATGCTGATATTGTAAATTTTGCCAATGTAAGTGGTGATCATTTTTATGCCCATACCGATGAAACTTCTTTAGAGGGTACTATCTTTGAGAGACGAGTAGCACATGGATATTACTTGTTAAGTAAAGCGGCGGGTATGTTTGTTGATCCAAGAAAAGGGCCGGTGCTTTTAAACTATGGCATAGATGAAGCGCGTTTTACTAAGCCAGTCTATCCAGGAACAACCATTGGCGTACGTTTAACAGTCAAAGAAAAAATAGCGGGCGAGAAAAAAGATGTTGATGATATCTTAAAAGGCATTGTTAAATTTCAAGTAGAAATATACGATCAAGACAATGAAACAGTTGCTTTGGCTACTATTTTAACCATGGTAAAAAACAAAAAACAAGGCTAATTCAAAAAGGTTTTTAACCCTTCTGTTTGGAAATAATAAGATCCGAATTGTGCGCACCATTCAGAATTGGCGGTTATCGTTAAGCAAGAATCGTTGAGTAGATCAATCGTGTAAAAAATAGTGTCTGAGGGTTGTTGCTCATAGGCAATCATTAGGGTTTCTCCATTCTCGGTTAAATCCCAAAAGGCATAGGTGTTGGTTACGCTTACATTTTTAAAAAATCCGGTGTTTGCGGTATCGTATTTAATATAAGACTCTTGGTTGTTGTAATTCGAAAAGGTGCTGTCTGAAAGTGTGTCTGTGTTACAATTATAGGTTAAGAGCTGTGAGGTGCGCCAATACCATTTATCTTTAGATATTAATAAACTCTTTCTTGTGTCTTTTAAGTTTATTATTTGAGTGGTGTCTATGGTTGTAGTATCTAAAGGCGTATTATATACACAACAATTTTGACAAGGTGTTTCTGCCTGAGTATCATAGTTTGTAGCTTGCGGATCTGTGCAGCCTTCTTTTTTCTTGCAAGCGAAAACAACAACAATAAATCCAAGTACACTCGCGAAGTGTTTTATGCTATTTTGATGTATATAAAACATAGTCGTTTAATTCTTTAATGGGCGTAAGTAAGCTTTCTATATTCTCTAAATTAAACTCTTTTTTGAGTAAATAAAAATCGTACTTCTGTTTCTTAAAATCATCAATACTGATTTGATGATCTCTGTATAAATAACCCATTAATTGCCAGTTTGATAGATCTGGCACATCAACACCAATGCTTTGATTTGAAAGATGATTGCCGATATGGGCTACATTTTCTAAAAGAAGATGGTCGCGCATTGGTTTTTTATAGAAAAAAACATGTGCGGATATAGAGATGAAAAATAGAAAAAGTGCAGGCCATTTTATATTCTTTTGTGTTATGGCATCTAAAATCTTTTTGACTCTACTTTCTAAAAGAATAGCCAAAGAAATTGAAAGCATAAAAAAGGCTGGCGCAATATAAAACCCTCTTTGTTTTAAGGTAACCATTATTGGAAATACGGCTGATAATGTGATGCTAAAAAACACAAGCGCCCATTTTTTTCTAATATTATATCTATTATCAGTCACATTGGGTGGTTTTTTAACCCACCAAATTATTAATGCGACAATGAACATGGGCAGCGCTTTTTCTATAAAAACTTTAATAATATAGAGGCGGGTTTGAACCGTCTGCACTTCTATGGCAGAGGTGAGAAGTTGTTTGTTTACATAAGCTAAAGTATACGTCCATCCCTTTGAAGGAAATAAATATATTAGAATAAAAGGCAGAAACACCCCCACAGATTGTACAAGTATTCTCGCTGTATTTTTTTTATATTCTTTAAAATATAAGGCGTGCCAAAAAAAGAAACAGAGCGGAAATAATCCGACTGGGCCTTTTGAAAAAACAGATAAAAACAATGCTACTCCTGAGAAAAACGGATACATAACATAATCCTCTTTTTTTACAGCCAATACAGAAAAATAAATAGAGAGTAAGGCAAATAAAATAGTTGGTATTTCAAGTAGGTTGTTTGAATACAACCAGTACAACGGAAAATAAAAAAGTAATAAAAAAAACGGAAGCACTGCTTTTATCAGTTTTATCTGAAGTACCTCCGCGTATATTCGAGCAACCAAATAAAAACTTAAACCCCCTAATACAATCCCGTATATCCGATCCACCCAAAAATAATTACCAAATACTTTATAAAACAAGGCATGCACCCAAATTGAAAAAGGAAGGTGCTCATAAAACTCTTTAAATAGCGTATTAGATAATTTTAATTGCCATAAGCTATTGTATTCTGTAGCTAAGTTTTTTGCAATTGCGGCATACCACAATCCATCCATAAACATCCCATCAGAAAGTAACGTAGGGGCGCAAATAAGTATGAATATTGACGCTAAAAAAAACCAAATGTATTTATCGTTTTTAGTGTGCATTATAAACTAACCGCTAAATAAGCCATTAATCCAAATGAATGATTAAATGCCTCCTGGTCAATATCAAAAGTAGGGGTATGCACCATTGAGGTAATGCCCTTTTTTTCATTTCGAACTCCTAATCTATAAAAACACACCGGAACCTTATGCGAAAAATAAGCAAAGTCTTCAGAGGTCATTCTTAAGTCTAAATCTACTATTGCCTCTTTATCAAGATATTCAATCGCATGTTTTTTAGCTTCAGAAACTAGGTGAGCATCATTGTTTAAAAATGGGTATCCTTTTTTAATGTTAAGATCTATATTAGAGCCCCATTTTTTATTTAAATCTTCAATAATTATTTTTATTTCTTGGTGTGTTTGCGCTCTAAATTTTTCATCAAATGTTCTAAAAGTACCTTCTAAAAATACCGTGTTTGGAATTACATTCGTAGCCCCTCCGTCGCTTTGTATTTTGCCAAAACTAAGCACAGAAGGCGTAGAGAGAGTCTTGTTGTTGTTTATGAGTTCTTCTAACTTTAATAACAGTTCAGAAGAAATGATCAGCGGATTTAAATAGCTGTCTTTAAGCGCGGCATGCCCACCTTTTCCGACCACTTTAATATATAATTCATCACAAGACGCCATATAAAGACCTGCTTTAAACCCTATGGTGCCCACCTCTAATTTGGGCGCTACATGCTGAGCCATCATGCGGGTAATGTTATGGGTTTTTAAAACCCCTTCTTCTAATACTTTTTTTGCCCCTCCTGGTAATTTTTCTTCGCCTGGCTGAAATAAAATTTTAATTGGTCTTTCTATCTTATCTTCAAAGTATTTGAGTAAAAAGGTTGTGCCTAAAAGAGAGGCCATATGCACATCATGTCCGCAGGCATGCATAATGCCTTGATGTAAAGAGGTGTATTTTTGGGAAGATTCTTCTTTAATTGGTAAAGCATCAAGCTCTGCTCTTAAGCATAATGCTTCGCCTGTTTTAGGGCCAATATGTGCGACTAATCCAGTATTGGCAATAGATTGAAATGGAATGTTATTCTCTCTGAGTATCTCTTGTATATACTTTGAGGTGTTGAATTCCTTAAAAGAAAGCTCTGGGTGCTTATGAAGGTGTTCTCTAATAGAAATTACCTGCTGTAAAAAATCAGGTGCTTTTGATTTTATGTCACTGAGTGAAATCAAAAATCAAGCTCAATAGATAAATAATTAATGGGGTTAAGAAAATCACCATTTTCAATCCCCCAGGCTCTATCAAACTTCACAAAATACCCAAATACTTTTGTACGTAACCCCCAACCAACAGAGGCTGCAATTGGATGTACTTGATTTTTTAAAATCACTTCTATGTTTCCATTTGTAATGGTTTGAGTGTTAAAGGCATTTTCTTCTGAAAATGGACTCACGCCATTCCAGGCAGTACCTATATCAGAAAATCCAATGATTTGAAAATGGTTAAAAAACTCTGACTTTATAGGGTTTTTAGCAAAGTATTGTACCACTGGCCACCTTAACTCTGAATTAATTAAAGCAAAATTGTTGCCGTTTCTGGCATTTTGTAAAAATCCGCGCAACGGCGGTACAATGGTTTGAAAATAATACCCTGCATCTTGCGCAATAGGCGTTTGAAAATTAAAACTTGAATTGCCGTTAAATCTAGCCCATCTTTCTACGGCTCCTAAGTAATGAACCAATTTACGAGAGCCAAAACTGCTCGATGCCGATAATCTATTGAACCAAATAAGTTTTCTATGGATTTTTAATCCGTTTCTAGCATCTATACCTACAACTGAAAAATCTGTTTCAGCCTCTGTGACAATTCTGTAGTGCTCTGCAAACAACTTAATTTTAGAGCCTTCGTATAAATTAAGGCCCCTGTCTAATGAGTTGTCAAAAATACTCGTGAATTTTAATGCCCCCCAGTAATTGGTAACACTGGGCTCAGCTGCCGTAATAGGATCAGTCGATAAATAAGTGCCTCTATCCACCCGAATCATTGGCGTAATGTGGGTAGAAAACACTTCATTAAATGGATATGAAAACCGTGCTTTTAACACTTGGGTGACGGTTTTGAATTGCACATTAAATAAAGAAGATATAGGTGCTTGGGTCACAGAAACCTGGCGCTGAAAACTGTATTTTTTATCCCAACGTTTGCTTCTGTCTTCAAGCGACACAAAAAATTCAGTGACACTGCCGCTAATGCCATACCGAAGGCCTCCGGTTGCTAAATAATTTTCAAATAAATCTGTCATGTTTATTTTTAACACTACCCCCATTCCTGGCATAGTGTATGGCCCACCGTTATAGAGTTGATAAATCTGATTGGCAAAATTAAAATCCATACTAGAGGTAATTTCGCTGGCTATAAAATTGAGTTTATAGCGTCTTGATTTTGGCGTAAAAACAGATTGTTTTAAAGACTCTACACCTGAACTATCTTTGTTAAAAGTTGGTTTAGCCATGTTTTGGTCTAAGAAAACATACGCATCTGTAGAGATGTAATCTATTGGTTTTTTTTCTGCCACACTTATCTGAGAAGGCAGTGTAATAAGGTTGTTTTTTGAAGAGAAATTCTCTGGTGTTTTAACCCCTTGAGATGGTTGTAAATCAGGGATAGAAATTGTGTCTGATTTATTGTAATACAAAAGATTAAATCTCGATTTTTTATAAAATAAATCTGAGGCTAAGGCTTGATTGGTTGAAAAATCATAGTCTTGTAAATTTGAGTAGGCACTTGGTAACGGGGTTTTATTAATGAAAAATTGATAATGCACGGCTGTATCAATATTGGTGATCACAGAATCTGTAGTTGCAATATACTTTTGATTCACCCCACCAGTATTAATGGTAAAGGTTAAACGATCCCTGTCAAATGATTTTAAATTTTTAAACGAAACCTCATCGTCAAATGTGATTTTATTCATTTGGGGCTGATTAGAAAGATCGTATGCATAAAGCGCATAATGCTCTTTAGGAGAAAACGCTTTTGGCTGAAGACTATCTGTTGGTCTATTAGACGAAAAGATAAGTGTTTTGTCTTCTATAATGTGTAAAGAAAGATCGTCGTATTTATCATTGGTAATGTGTTTTTGAGTGTTGCCTGTAATTCTATATAAAAACAAGTCAGATTGGCTGTTTTTTACAGCAGACAAGACCATTTTTTTTCCTTTATCAAAGTAAGAAAAGTCTTTGACCTGGCTTATTTCAAATAAGGGTTTTTCTGTTGGTTTATCGCCATTTACAAAATAGTTATGGAGCATGGGTTGCCCTTCTTTGTTATATATAACGGTAAGCATTTTCGAAGACGGGTGCCATTTAAACACAGGATAATCGTCGCTGGTCTCTCTTTCTAAGCGAAAACCTTGTTTAAATACCTTTGTTTTTTTGTTCTTATCTATATCGTATACTATAACTTTTAGTTTACCTAAATCGTTTTCTGAATATGCCAAGTGTTTCGCGTTTGGAGAGAGGGCGATGTTTTGATATATTTTTCTTTTTTTTAGTTTTATTTGTTTTTGATTTTGGAGGGATAAGGGGGGATTCTCTTCGGTTTTTATATTGAAGGATTTTTCATAATAGGTAATCATCTGGTTTTTTAACACATTGAATTTAGCACCCAAAACAGATTCTAGACCAGATTCTACGCTTCTGGTAGCTTTGGTTAAATACAAAATATTAGGGATTAAATTTTCGCCATATTGATACGCAATATAGTGCCAAAAGGCATGCCCAAAAACGGTGTTGTCTAACGGAGTAAAATCATTTGTTCTTTTATATCTTTTGCTTTGAATGGCATCTTTGATCATAGGTAGGGTCTCAGATATGGGTCTGGTAAAATAGTGTGTGAGGCCCTTTACATACCAATCTGGAATGGTGATAAATGCATCATTTTTTATTCTATCAATCCAGTTTTCACCATACAACATTTGATGAAGAAAGATTTGCAGAATCCCTGATTTTATATTTCGAATAAATTTTTCTCTTTCTCCTTCGTAATATACAAATACATTTTTTCCATAAATCCGAGCCACCCCACCTATGCTTTGTGTTTCGCTCTGTAAGCCAATATTGCTTTTTTTGAAATCTTCAATATTATTATAAACCAATATATTAAACTTGTCTTTCGGGTCTAGATAAATTTCAAACTTCTCGCTGTACTCTTCAATGGCCTTATCTGCCGTAGAGATTACATCCCCCCAAAGATTTTCAGAGCCTTCATAAAAATACATTTTATAATGTTCGTACTTTTTAAATTCCCAGAAATAGTCTTCGGTCTGAATTCTGTTTTTGCCATAGGTCATAGAAGAAGATCCATTGTAGAATTGCGCAAACCCTAAGTATGAAACAAGAAACAAGAAGCAAAATATGAAAAGTGCCTTTTTCACCACAAACAAAGATACAAATTGCACAATGATTTGTTTTCTCACAATAAGTAATTTTCTTATTTTTGCTTTTGATTGCCTGGTGGTGTAATGGTAGCACATGGGTTTTTGGTACCTTTGGTCAGGGTTCGAGTCCTTGCCGGGCAACTTTAAGGTAACTGGTTAAACTGGTTACCTTTTTTTATTTTTGATAAAAAAAGATGCGTTATTTCTGTTTTATTTCTTTAAGTGCTCTGTTATTTTCGTGTAACCTGCTCAGAAATTGTGAAAATGAGACCGGTGAACCCATTACTAAATCTTTTGATGTTGAAGTTATTGAAAGTATTGACGTGCAGATAGCCTCAAAAGTTTCTGTAACACAAGGCATGAATCCTAAAATTATTGTAACCGCTTCTCCTAATGTATTGTCGGCATTATCTAAAGAGGTGTCTTCTGGACACTGGGAAGCTCGTTTTTCAGAAGGTTGTTTTTCTGACTACAGTTTAGAAATTGAAATACAAACCCCTAAAATTAGTGCACTTGAAGTTTCTGGAAGTGCACAAATAGTTTTAGGTGATTTTATCAATCAAGACGACTTAAGTATAGAAGTAAGCGGATCTGGTAAAGTGTCGATAGGGGCCTTTTCTGGTACTGACTACATTTATATTGGAGTTTCTGGAAGTGGTGCTATTTTAGCTCAAAAACCCTTTACAGATTTAGAAGATGTAGAACTTGAAATTTCTGGCTCTGGCAAAATTGATGCCTCTAAATTAAAAACAGAAAATGGGCAAATTGAAGTCTCCGGTTCAGGTGTGTGTAAAGTGTGGGCAACAGATGATTTAGAAGTTGATATTTCTGGCTCTGGAAAAGTCTATTACACCGGAAATCCTCAGATTAGTTTAGATAAATCTGGCTCAGGAAAACTTATAGACGATAACTAGTTTTGAAGAAGGCTTCAGGTGTTTTTATTGGCTTATTTTTTCTTTTTTCGGGTCTAGATCTTTTAAGTTGTTTAAATATATTTGATCTTAGATGGTTTTCAAAACCCTTTTTACTGCCCTTACTAATGGGCTTATACCTTATTGAATCGCCAAAGAAAAACCCTTTGTTTTTAGCCGCTCTTTTTTGTGCGTTTATGGGGGATGTGATTTTGCTCTTAGAGAATCAACATTCGTTTTTAATTGGGCTGCTTTGTTTTTTAACCATGCAAATTCTTTATTCTGTAGTGTTTTATAAACAAACTGCTCTTTTTCTAATGCGCGATAAAATGGCGCTTTTTTTGATTTCTATTTTTGTTATAGCGTGTTTATCGGTTATGGTACCTCATGCAGGCGCCATGAAAATGCCGCTTATTATTTATGCCTTGATCTTTGGGGGGATGGCTATAATTGCACACTGGCGCCATAAAAAACTAAAGGGTTGGTTAATGGTGTTTATAGGCGTACTATTTTTTGTGTGTTCAGACGCTCTTTTAGGAATAAATAAGTTTGTAGCGGTTTTTTCAAAAGCCAATTTTTGGATTATGTTCACCTATATTATTGGGCAATTTATGATTGTAAAGGGGTATCTAAAATCAGAATAACTTCTTTTGATCTATATATACGAAACTCCACCATTTATCTCGTATAACCTTACCTCTAAACGTATATATACGCATAAAAACGTTTAATTTCGTATATACAATAGTTGTGCATAATGCTGAAAACCGAGCAAACCATCAACATTTAAACTAAAAAATCCAACCGCACAGTCAAGCACATTTCATTTTTTTCGTGCCTCAAAAAATAAAAAGAGCTTGCCTTTTCCCTCCGCACAACTTACCAAATTATCTTCATAACTTCCTTTTCGACCTCAATGCCCAAAATTCGACTTCAATAACTAATTTCTAAAAAAGAAGACATAGCTCTACATCTTTGGAAAGAATTTAAAACAGATTTTTTGTAATGAACAGAATTTTAATACTCTTTTTAATAACATTAAGCACAACATTTGTAGTTGCGCAAAGCAATGAAATGGATGTGCAAATTCAGTTTCAGTCCTTTCAAGAGTTGCTGAAATACGCTGATGAACACGCCATACAAATACAAAATGCCCTTATTGGCGAGCAAATAGCAAGTGCCAATAAAAAGGGTGCAAAATCCTATTTATCTCCTTCTGTAAATGCTAGTGCAGGATATAACAACAACCTAACCTTGCAACCCACTTTGGTTCCTGAACAATTTTTTAATCCAAACGCTACTGAAGGCAGTTTTCGAGAATTAACCTTTGGACAACAACACGTTTATTCTACGGGAATTCAAGCACAATGGAATATTCTAAATTTTCAAAAAATATTTGCTTCGGAAACAGCAGGTATAGTAACTGAACAAAGCGAAATTAACACACAAAAAAGCAAGCTTAGCACCTATAATCTTTTGGCTTCAACGTACTATTCCATTTTGCTAACACAAGAAGCTATTGTTATTTATGAAGAAAACCTAAAGGTTTCAGAAGCGATTTATAAGAGTACAAATGAAAATTTTCAAAAAGGAATCGTAAGTGAGGAAGCACTCAATTTAGCTAAAATTAAACAGTTACAAAACCGTAACACTTTACAACAAGCATTAAGTAATCGAAGCAGATTTTATACGCAATTGCAAAGTCAGCTAAATACTAGCCAACAAATTATGATTTCAGATTCACCTCAAAATTTCAGTTTAACTAATACAAATTTTGAAACCATACATCCTGAAATTACTTGGCAAGAAATGGAAGTCGATAAACAAAAATCGCTTCTAAAAGAAAAGAAAGCATTGCTTCTGCCTAATCTAAGTCTTAACTATCAATACAACACGAGTTGGGCTACCGATGGATTTACAGATTTTTCAAACGCTAACGAATTACCACAACAATATATTGTTGCAAAGCTGAATATCCCAATTTTCAGTGGATTTTCTTCTCGCTCAAAAATCAAGAAATCAAAATTAGAACTGCAACAACAAGAGTTGCAACTGGAAAACACAAAATTGGTGAAGCAAAAGGAAGATGATTTATTGCTTTTAGATGTCAATCAATTTGAAGAAGAATTAGCAGAATACACCAAAATTATGGTGCTCAGACAAAAAAATGATGTACACGCAGAGAACAAATACAATAGTGGTATTACAAGTTTAAACGAACGTTTAGACAGTTATGAAGATTTGCTAAATGCACAAAATACGTATCTGCAAAGTTTGGCATCATACACATTGGCGAAGTATAAAATGTATATCAGACAACTAGATTTAAAATCCAACAATTAATTAACATAATAATGAAATATAACAGAATAACTTTTTTGGGATGTATGATAGTAGCACTATCGCTATTGTCATCGTGTAATAACAAAGAAACAACAACACCAACACGAAAAAATATTGAAGATGCAGTTTTTGCAAGTGGTTTTATAGAACAAGAAAATCAATATACAGTATCTGCTAATGCAGATGGAATTTTAACCACAATACCAGTAAGTGAAGGCGATATTATAACTAACAACACAACGGTTGCTGTTATAAAAAGTGATGTGCAAAACAACCAGCTTGCAGATGCACAAGTGGTCTATAAAAATGCGGTAACCAATGCTTCTGCAAATGCTTCTATATTACAGCAAATTCAAACAAACATTAATCAAGCAAAAACACAATTATCCTTAGACAAAACAAATTACCAGCGTTACAAGGATTTACGTGCAAAAAATTCGGTATCACAATTGGATTTTGAAAAAGCCGAGTTGCAGTACAAAGCTTCACAAAACAATCTTTTAGGACTACAAGACAATTACAAGTTAGCCAAATCTGATTTAAAGCTAAATGAAAAACGAAGCCTAGTGCAAGTCAATACTCAAAAAACAATTTTAGAGGATTATAAGCTAAGTTCATCTATTTCTGGAACGGTTATCAATGTATTTAAAAAACAAGGTGAACTCATTAGACGAGGCGAAGCTGTTGCTGAAATTGGAAGTGGTGCATTTATCATCAAACTATTTGTTGCGGAAGACGATATTAAAAAAGTAAATAAAGGACAGATAGTTTGGGTGCATTTAAACACCAATCCTAACGAGACGTTTAAAGCGAAAATTTCAAAAATATATCCTTCATTTAACACCACAGAGCAATCGTATGTGGTAGAAGCACAGTTTGAACAAGTTCCTAATAAAATCTTTTCGAGTTCTCAACTACAAGCCAATATTGAAACAGGTAGTAGTAAAAATGTGCTAGTAATTCCAACGGCATATCTCATCAGGGAAAATAAGGTCATCCTTGAAAATAAGGAAGAAAGAACTATAAAAATAGGTCGAAAAAATAATGATTGGACAGAAGTAATTTCTGGACTTTCAGAAGAAGACATCATTGTAAAACCAAAACTATAAACGATGAATACCAATCAGAAAATTGCAAAAGTACATCTTACGTCAAGGTTTCGACAACTACTGGTAGCCATATTAAGTGTATGCTTTGGTATTTCAATGTATATTGCTATGAACAGTTTTATGGCAGGTGTAAATAATATACAAACGGAAATTACTTTCAGTTCAATGTCTCATATTAAAATTTATAATGATTTATCAGAAGAGATAACGCCCATAATACCAATACCAAAGAATAGCAATACGGTTTTAATGGTTAATAATGCACGAAATATTCAATATACACAAGGCATAAAAAACGCAGATGCTATTAAAAATGAATTATTGAATTTGCCTGAAATTAAAGGTGTTGCATTACAACTCAATGAGAAAATTTTTATAAGAAATGGGGTTTCAAATACAAGTGCATCGCTTTCAGGTATTGAAACAGTTAATGAAAACAAACTTTTTGAAACCGCAAAATATATTGTAGAAGGTAATTTAAGTGAATTAGACAAACGCTCTGATGGTATTATTTTGGGCGTTGGATTGGCACAAACCATTGGCGTAAAAACAGGTAATACCATTTCAGTTTCAACATCTGAAGGAATATCTAAAACCTTCAAAATTATAGGACTTTTAGAATCTGGTTCTAAAGGAGCAGATAGAACACGAGCATTGATTTCTATTCAAACCGCTAGACAATTGTTTTCTAAAAATAAAAGTTATGCAACTGATATTTTGGTAAACACCTATGACTATAATAATGCCAGTGAAGTTGCTGAAAAAGTACGCAAACTTACAGACTATAAAGTTGAATCTTGGCAAGAAGGAAACGGTCAACTGGTGTCTTCCAGTTTATTGCGAGATATATTGGCAATTGCAGTTTCTCTAACCATACTGATTGTGGCAGGATTTGGAATTTACAACATTATGAATATGACCGTAAACGAAAAAATTAAAGAGATAGCCATCTTAAAAGCAATGGGATTTAATGGAAAAGATGTGATTGAAATTTTCCTAACACAGTCGGTAGCCATAGGCTTAATCGGTGGCTTGGTTGGCTTGTTTTTAGGAAATATGATTGTACAAATGCTGGACATTGTGCCCTTTAAAATTGCTTCACACAACACATTACCTGTTGTATATAATGCAAAGGATTACATATTGGCATTTTCTTTTGGTACAATTATCACACTAATAGCAGGATATCTTCCATCCCGAAAAGCATCAAAAGTAGATCCAGTTGAAATATTAAGAGGTTAAAAACAACAACAAATGAATGCAATTTCTATACAAAATATAAACAAACATTTTTACGATCCAGTAGAATTTCAAGTATTAAAAGATATTTCTTTTGATGTGAAAAAAGGCGAATTTGTTTCCATTATCGGAAAATCGGGTTCAGGTAAATCTACCTTACTGTATCTGCTATCTACAATGGATACAAAATACAACGGAAACATTGCCATTAACGGCACGCAAGTCACCGGTTTATCACAAAATGAACTAGCAAAGTTTAGAAACGAGCAAATCGGTTTTGTTTTTCAGTTCCATTTTTTACTACCAGAATTTACCGTTTTAGACAACGTAATGTTACCTGCTTTAAAACTCAACAAAAGGACTAAAGATGAAATTGAGGCAGAAGCCATTGAATCGCTTCATTTATTAGGTTTAAAAGGAAATGAACTCAAAAAAGCCTCTAAAATATCAGGAGGTCAACAACAACGAGTAGCCATTGCAAGAGCATTGATTAATTCGCCATCCATTATTATGGGCGATGAACCCACAGGAAACCTCGATTCTAAAAACACAAACATTGTTTTTGATGTGTTTAAAGAATTGGCAAAAGAACGAGGACAAACCATCATCGCTGTTACTCACGATGATGAGTTTGCAGACAATTGCGACCGTATTATTGAGCTTTCGGATGGTAAATTGATTCGTCAATAATTAAAAATACGTTTTTTTCGAGTACAAACCCCAAAATTCGACTTCAATAACTTATTTCTGAAAAGTAAGTTGTATCGCTTCATCTTTGTAAAGAGTTTATAACAATTAATTAAGAAACAACAAAATGAAAAAAATATTTCAAAAAATGAATAGAAGGAATGCCATCTTATTATTACTCTTTAGCATAGTAGGTCAAACACTTTTAGCCCAAATGCCAGGAGGAGGTATGTCACCACCGAAACTTAATGCAATAGAAAAAGCTAGAATCATAACATATGATACTGAAAAAGTGATCAAAAAACTTAAAATCACTGAAGATTCTATAACTAAAGAAATTTCAAAGCATATCCAGACCTACAACATTGAAATGAATAACCTTTTATTCTTACACTCCAAAACCCTGGCAGATTTAGAAAAAGAATTTGATAGAAATGTGAAAATAGCTATGCAAAATAGAGACCGAAGCCAAATGAGTGGTGTGAAAAATAAGATTAAACAAATCATTCCACCTATTAAATATGAAGTATATGAACACGAAAAAGTTTTGAACGGAGCTTTAGCAAGTATTTTGAACGAAAAACAAAATAAAAAATGGTTGAAATATCAAAAACAAAATAATCCAAATTCTACAGCTTTTAAAAAAAGAATAAAATGAAAATTGAATGTCCGTAATTTCACCTAATTTTGTATATTTGACTGAATACAAAAGGATT
>JAHDCS010000092.1 GCA_020629755.1 Flavobacteriales bacterium
ATACCTTTCTCTCCACCACGCATTGATCAAAAAACCATTAATGCTGTCACAGATGTTTTAAAGTCTGGTTGGCTCACAACAGGCCCTAAAACAAAAGCATTTGAAGAACAATTAGAATCCTATACACAATCGAATAGAGTGGTATGTTTAAACTCAGCGACAGCAGGTTTAGAATTGGCACTTAGATGGTTTGGCGTTCAAAAAGGCGATGAGGTTATTCTGCCTGCCTATACCTATTCTGCTACAGCTAATGTCATAGTACATTGCGGTGCAAAACCAGTGTTTGTAGATACTCTTGATGATTTTAATATTGATCCAAAAAAAGTAGAAGAAAAAATAACTTCTAAGACCAAAGTAATCATGCCTGTTGATATTGCAGGTTACCCATGCGATTACACTGCTTTAAATAAACTGATTAGAAAAAAAGAACATCAAACTAAATTTTCTGCGCGAACAAAAAACCAAAAAAAACTAGGCCGCATACTTCTTTTAGCAGACGCAGCCCACTCGATTGGCGCCACCTATAAAAATAAACCTGCTGTGTTGGCTGCCGATTTAGGGGCCTATTCATTTCATGCGGTAAAAAATTTAACCACAGGCGAAGGTGGAGCTTTATGCATCAACTTGCCCAAAGCATTTAATGCCGATAAAGTCTATACCTTTTTAAAAACCATCTCTTTACATGGGCAAAATAAAGATGCCTTGGCAAAATTTAAAATGGGATCTTGGCGTTATGACATCATCGAAGCTGGTTACAAGTGTAATATGTTAGATCTCTGTGCTGCGATAGGTCTAGTTGAATTAAACCGCTACGAACAATCCCTTAAAAAGCGACGAAAAATAATGATGACTTACCACAAATATTTTAAAAAATACGATTGGTACATCCCCCCTACTATAAAAAATAAACAAAGAGATTCGTCTTCTCATTTGTTTATGCTTAGAATTAAAGGGCTTACTGAGAAAAAAAGAGATGCTATTATCAATAGACTCAGCGCAAAAGGCATTCCGACTAATGTGCATTTCATACCGCTACCCATGATGAGCTTTTACAAGAAAAAGTATTCTATAAAGGCCTATCCAAATGCATATAAAAATTATCTGCAAGAAATCACTTTGCCTGTATATTACGATCTATCTATAAGCGATGCTAAATATATTGCTAAGCATATGGCTAAGATGGTAGATGACATTATATAATGATCCGTTTGTTTGACCTATTGATCTCAATACTTGTATTGATTATCTCAATGCCAATATTAATAGTGGTTGCGCTTTTAATTAAAACAAGTTCAAAGGGGCCTATTTTTTATATGCAAACTAGAGCAGGGCGTTTTGAAAAACCCTTTAAACTATTAAAGTTTAGAACCATGAAACCCAATAGTGATGGTGTAAAAATAACAGTAGGAGAAAAAGACCCTAGAATTACTAAAATCGGGACTTACCTTAGAAAATATAAACTCGATGAATTGCCTCAACTCATTAATGTGATAAAAGGCGATATGAGTCTTGTCGGGCCACGACCTGAAGTATTTGATTATGTAAACACCTATACTGAAGAACAAAAAAAAGTGCTTCATATTCGCCCAGGCATCACAGATAGAGCTTCTATTGTGTTTTCAAATGAAAATGCTCTTTTAGCAGAACAAGCAAACCCAATAGAATACTACAAAAAGGTTATTATCCCTGAAAAAATAAAACTCAATCAATCGTTTATCCATCAGCCTACGTTGCGGCACTATTTTTCTATCTTATTTCTTACCCTAAGAAAAATACTCTCTACTTCTTAATTTCTATTTGCTCTAACTTTTTTAAGTTTTCTTTCGCCCGAGCGTGACTCGAATCTATTGCCAGAACCTGAAGATACTTCTTCTTAGCTAAGTTATACTGTTTCATATAGGCATAGGTGTTGCCAAGCAACAATTTTATCTCTGGATGTAAAGGCATTATGGCTTGCCATTTCAAAAGCAATTCTTCGGCGTTTTTAAACTGCTCTTTAGCAATATAGACACTCGCTAAATTAATGTGCGAAAGATCGTCTAATGAATCAAGTTTGGTACAATGTTCAAACAAAGCCTGAGCCTTATCAAACAGGCCTAGTTTTTTATAAGCTACCCCTAAATTATTTAAAATTTTAATATTCTGCGGATGATAAATTTGCCCTTGTCTTAGAATCTCAACCGCCTTGTTATATTGGCTCTGCTGTATTTGAACTCGTGCTAAATGCACATATGCCATCGGATGATGATCTATAGCAATCGCCTTTTTAAAATCTTTAAGCCCCATATGTATTTTATGTGTCTTGATGTATTCGACCCCTCTATTCACATAAGCCATACTATGATTGGGATATTTTAAAACTTGATACTCCCAAAGGGGTTGAGTAGATGTCCAATACTGGCTTAATCTAAGACTTGACAGAGAAAACACAAGCATTAAAAATGCTAATAGCATTGCGTTTAGCGACTGGATTTTCGATGGCCTTCTCAAAACAACACACAAAAGAAAAACCCATCCTCCATACCCTAAATACATATACCGATCTGCAGCGATGGCATGTCCTAAAGGCAACAATTGAAGCGTGAGGGGCAAAAAACAAAGGGCAAATAAAATAGCTGCTCTGTATTTTTTTTCACGAATAAACATCCCCCCCAAAAAGAGCAATACCATTGCTCCAATCAGTCTTATAAAAAGGCTCTCTTCGCTCGGATACACAATCGCCAAATCCCAAAACATAAACATATTTTTAACGTACAGCCCCAGCGCTTCTAAAGGATTAAGAAAATTGATTTGCGCTATCAAACGATCAAAACTCACCTCT
>JAHDCS010000050.1 GCA_020629755.1 Flavobacteriales bacterium
CGTTTGTCTTTTGTTATATGAGAATTACAAAGTTCAAACGCTTTTTTTATTCCTATAAGCACATACCCCATTTTTTTAAAAAAAAAGAGCATTTTCATCGTGCGCTCAAAAGTGCGCTGGCCTGCCAAGAATGGCGGGCGTGGGTTGAAGGTGAATAGAAAATGTGGCTTTGCAGGGCTGGCCTTGTGGGCTACATTTTCTAGAGGTGGGCAGATAGCTTCATTCTTGGCTTGAATTTTCGTTCTTTTCTTCAAGGAAAAGGACAAAAAATAAGAATAGAAGAAAATAACTTAAAAAAAAATGGGGTAACTCCAAATTTTATTTTTCACCCCCTATTTTGTATATACTTCTAGGGCCTTTTTAAGACAAATCATGGCACTTTTTAACGCTTTTTTTTCTAATACATAGGCTATCCTAACTTGCGTTTTACCTAAGGTGGGATCTTCATAAAAACCAGAAGCAGGAGCCAGCATGACTGTTTGATGGTCGTAAGAAAATTCTTCTAACAACCATTGACAAAATACATCCGTATCTGAAACAGGCAACTGTGCAATACAATAAAAAGCCCCTTTGGGTCTTGCAACTTTTACTCCGGGGATTTCTGACAAAAGTTCAACAAGAAGATTTCGACGCTCTTGATATTCTTGAATAATATCGTTCATGTACTTTTTGGGTGCTGAAAAAGCCGCTTCACCCATAATTTGAGCTAATGTAGGTGGGCTTAGTCTGGCTTGTGCAAATTTTGTAGCCGCATTTATAAGCGCTTTATTTTTAGATAAAAACACACCAACACGACTCCCGCACATACTAAATCGCTTAGACAGAGAGTCAATTAACACAATGTGCTGATCAATCTCTTTGAACTGCATTATCGATTGATGCTCTTCTGTATCATAGCAAAATTCTCTATAGACTTCATCTGCAAAAAGATACAGCCCATGCTTCTTTGCAAGATGAGCTAAAACAGCTAACTCCTCTTTCGTATATAAAGTACCTGTCGGATTACCTGGATTGCAAATTAATATCCCTTTTGTGTTTTTGTCTATTAATTTTTCAAATGATTCGGCCTTGGGTAAGGCAAAATTATCGTTTATCGTAGTGCTAAGTGTTTTTATCTGAATACCTGCAGTTGTAGCAAAACCATTATAATTGGCATAATAAGGCTCTGGAATAATCACATTATCACCCGGATTAAAGCAAGATAAAAACCCAAAAAGTAAGGCTTCGGACCCACCGGTAGTTACAATAATTTCATCTTCACTTGTTTCTATACCTACGCTTTTATAATAGTGTACCAAAGCTTGTTTAAAGCTCTGAATACCTGTAGAATTACTATAAGCAATCAGTTCAAGATCTGTGTTTTTTAGTGCCTCAATGGCCTGTTTAGGTGCTTTTATATCGGGCTGACCAATATTGAGGTGATACACTGTTTTACCTTCTCGTTTTGCTTTTTCAGCAAAAGGCACAAGCTTTCGTATTGGAGAAGATGGCATAGCTAGAGCTTTTTTAGATAATTCGAGCATGATTACAAAATTAACATAAAAGGGATCTTGTTTCTAAAAACGAATATAAAATAGATTACATCGCATATAAATTAGTTTGATTTAAATCAGAATTTTATTGAAAATAACACTTGCTTTCAAAGTAGTTTCACTTATTTTAATTAAATGTATAGATTAATCCCTCTTGCATACACATTTTTCACATTTCACCCCTTTATTTTTTTAAATCTTAAGGCTCAAAATGCATTGCAAACAATTGATTCCGCCTCCTATTATGCTGATTTTAATCGAGAAAATTATTTAGCATCTGAGAGTCTAGATTGGTTTTTAAATACCCAGAATAATTTATTGGTCACAGGTGAAAGATTAAAAAATCACAAAAAAACATATGCTTTCCAATACTATTATGCACTCTGCTTATACAATAATTTTCATTTTAATCGAGCACTAAATAAACTAAAAGAAATTTTTCATTATTATGATTTAAAAAAAAATACAGACCATCTGTACTTATCTGCATTGAATTTATATGGTCAAATTTTTGAAGCAAAATCTAAAAACAAAAAAGCCTTAGAAGTGTATTTAGATTTAAAAAATATTTTAGAGGCAAACCCACCCAACAATATACATCAAGATACATTAAATTATGAGTTAGCCGCTTGTTACCATTCATTATCTTCTATTTATCAAAAACTGAAAATCTACAAACACTCATTGGCCTATTCATGTAAGGCACTAGAAATATTTGAGCAGTTAAATGATTCACTTTCTATAGCATATGTTCACAGTATGATAGCAGCTAGTTTTCATCAAGATGATAACTTGATATATAGAGCTTTTAACCATCACGAAAAAGCAATTTATTTTTTTGAACAGAAAAAATCATACTTCAATATACTCTCTGAGAAGCTTTCTCTTGGGTTTTCTTACGAAAAGATAGATTCTCTTCATAAAGCTAAAAATTTATATGAGCAAGTTGCCGATGAACCATTTGTAAATGAAGTAAAACAACTTAAGTTTGAAGCCCTTCTTTCGCTTGGAGTAATCGATTTAAAATTTAATCAAAATAAAAAAGCGTTACAACATGTTTTGAAGGCTCATCAAATCGCAGAGAAAAGCCAGAAGTCATTTCTAATTCATCAATCTGCATTATACCTTTATAGGTGTTATAAAAAATTAGGACATCACAGAGAAGCACTCTCTTATTTTGAAACATACCATACCCAAAAAGAACTTTCTTCAACTCCAAATATAGGTGTAGACTTAATGAGCAAAGAAGTTGAACAAGTTAATATCAATTTAAAACAAGAAAGAGAATTAAGAAAACTCAGACAAAAACAAAGTTTATTTGTAATACTTTCTTGTATTGCTTTACTTATTTTTTTTATTGTACTATTCTTTTTAAGACAACGGACATTAAAACTAAAAAATGATTATAGTAAAGCAATTAATACTGAAAGGTTACTCAGAGCTCAAATGAAACCACATTTTTTATTTAACACACTACAAACTATTCAAGGAATGATTATTAACCAAAATAAATCCGACTTAAATAGGTTTCTTGTTACTTTTTCTAAACTAATAAGAAAAGTTTTTGACTATTCTGACAAACAATATATTACGATCGAAAAAGAAGTTGCTCTTTTAAAAGAATTTTTAATTATCCAAAAACAGGTTCAACCTTTTCAAATTAATTATACTATTGATTTAAATGTAGAATTAAAAAAGCTTGTGATTGCGCCTATGCTAGTTCAGCCCATAGTCGAAAATTCTTTACAGCATGGTGATTACACGAACAAAATAGCAGAATTAAATATTTCCTTTAAAAAGCAAGAAAGCAACATTGTTATTCAAATAAATGATAATGGCGGAGGAATAAAAACCAAATTTATTGAGGGAAAACATGCACTTAAAATTTTAAAGAAAAGACTACAATTACTTAATTCAGTTCATAGTATGTTTCATCAAATTATTCAAAAAAATACAGAAAATGGTTTACAAACCGAACTTAAAATTGAAATTAAATGAAAGTCTTTCACATAGAAGATAACAAAGAAGCAATAAAGTATGTTAAGAGTTTATTAGAAAATCATTTTTCTGAAATAAAATATTTAGGTTCGGCCATTAGTATAGATGAAGCAATCGATTTTTTGCAAAATCACAATCCGGATTTACTTTTACTAGACATACAAATTGGCAACAGATCTATATTTGAGTTACTGCAAATAATTGATTTTAAAAAAAAACAGCTTGTTTTTATGACTTCTCATAATACACATGCCATTGAAGCCTTCAAATATAGTGCAGTTGATTACCTTTTAAAGCCAATTGATAAAGATGAATTTATAGGTGCCCTTCAAAAAGCAGAAGAAAATTACAAGAAACGTATAAAGCTTAATTCTTTTGATACGTTACTTCAAAACATCAACGAACAAAATATTTTAAAAAGAAAGGTTTTAATTAAGTCTATTGATAATTGGCGGTTGGAAGAGATAAAAAATATTATTTATCTTAAATCAGATGGTAATTATTCTACTTTTTTCTTTGAAAATTCTGACTCAATTACAAGTTCTAAAAAATTGAAGCATTATGAAATGCTTTTAAATAGTAAAGTTTTTTTTAGGGTACATCAATCATATTTAATTAATGTTAACTTCATTAAAAAAGTGTTTGCGCAACAACATTACATTATTTTGAAAAATGAAGATAAGATACCAATTGCTCAAAGAAAAAAAACTTTACTTTCTATTTTTTTAGAAGAGCATTGTTCAATATAAAAAAGGAGCACTCTTTTTAAGAGAATACTCCTTTTTGATAATAAAGTTTAAGTAAATAGAGAATTTAATCTAATAGAAATAAAGCCCAGGTGCCTAGCGGCTGAAGAGTTACATCGTCAATTGAAGTACTTGTATTATTTGTGACTATTTGCACCCAAGATTGATCAGATTGAAATCCGTTTACTCCATGAAGTTTTTGAATAAGGTTACCCTCACAATCATAGAGCTCACTTGAAGAGGTTCCTAGTATGCCAGTACCATTGTCAAAATTTCCTGAAGTCCCATCTGGTGTTCTGTAATCAATACGGTAATAAAACTGACCATTAAGTTCCATCTTTCTAACCTCTTGAGGTTTTGAATTCTCAAGAACTACACCATCATTAAATGTTAAATCTCTTGTAGCATTAAAATTTATTACTTCAGCTAAAAAATTGTCTGAATTTATTAAGTGTAAAGCATTCTCATTTACATCAAGGTTTGGGTTTTGCTTGAAATTTTCAGAACACGGATTTAATCCTAATAAATGATTTTCTGTTGGTTCTGAATTAATTGGCGTGTCATCTATTGGCACATTATTATCAGAACATCCAGAATTAGACATGATAAATGCAGTAAGACCCATCACTGCAATTGTTTTAAAGTTTAATTTTTGTTTTTTCATGATATAAAATTTAATGACACAAATCTGAATGTTTTTTGATATTGAATCAATAGACATTTTAAAAGCGATATAGCTTTGTGTACAATTGAATCTATTAAATTGAAATATGATTTTTATTTTAAATAAAAAAAGCCCTATTTGGCATTCCAAACAGGGCTTTTCGTTTCGTTTTTTATCTGCTACTTCTCAACAGGAGCAGTAGTCGATTGCTGTTTTACCGGAGTTGTTGGCTCTTTTGGTGCAGCTTCAATGTTTCCTTTAATTCTTAAAACCATTGTGGGTTCATTGCCTGCATTAGACTTTACAGTCACAGACTTATTGATAGGACCAATTCTTTTAGAATCATACTTTACTTTGATTTCTCCTGTTTTTCCAGGCAAAATCGGTTCTTCTGGCTTACTTGGCACAGTACAGCCGCAAGATCCTTTTGTTTCTTCTATAATAAGCGGAGCGTCACCCGTATTTTTAAATGTAAAGATCGTTGAGGCATCGCCATGTTGTTTCATGTTGCCAAAATCATGAATTTCTTTTTCAAATTCGATGGTAGCGCCTCCACCGATAGCAGCTTGAGCAAAAAAAGCAAAAGAGGTCACTGAAAGGGCTAGAGAGAAGAATAACTTTTTCATAAAAATTAGTTTTATTTATTATCAAATGTAATTATTTATATATCCTGTCGCAAAACATTTAGATTAAAATTTGTTAATTCGTTAAATTAATTTGTCGTTTAATTTAAAGGCTTTGTCATTATGATTTGGTACAAAAACTATGCCATAGAAGAGTTAACAGATTTTTGCGCACAGACCATGCTCAGTCATCTTGATATTAGGTTTGATCAAATTGGAGTCGATTTTCTTAAAGGAAGCATGCCTGTAGACCACAGAACCGTTCAACCAGCTAGAATATTGCATGGCGGGGCTTCAGTTACCTTAGCCGAATCCTTAGGCAGCATTGCTTCACATATGTGCATAGACACGACAAAATTTATGACCGTTGGACTCTCAATCAACGCCAATCATATCAGAAGCCTCAGTGAAGGTACCGGTAGAGTGACTGGCATCTGTAAGCCCATTCATTTGGGCAAGTCTACCCATATCTGGGAAATTGAGCTCTTGGGCCCTGACCTTAAAAAAACATGTATATCAAGGCTTACCACTGTAGTATTGCCAAAAAAATGCTAATCAGTGATTGAATATGTACCTTTGTCTCTGAAAAATTGACCTTTATGCCCTTCTATCACACCCTAGGAAACATCCCCCCGAAAAGACACACTATTCATAAAAGTAAAAAAGATGCATTTTATTACGAGCAACTTTTTGGCACTGTGGGTTTTGACGGCATGTCATCGCTCTTATACCATATTCACCGACCTACTTCAGTAAAAAAAATTCAAGAGCCTTATAGTGTTGCACCAAAAGTAGCGGTTGATAAAAATCTAAAATCTTACCGTTTAAAAGGCTTCGAGGTACCTTCAAAAGACGATTACCTTGACTCGAGAGTCCCTGTTTTAGTTAATAACGATGTGCAAATCATACTGGCATCCCCCCAAAAAAGCATGGCAAACTATTTTTATAAAAATGCCGATGCAGATGAATTATTGTTTATTCATAAAGGGTCTGGCACTCTAAAAACAATGCTAGGCGAACTCACATTCTCATATGGCGATTATGTATTGATACCGAGAGGAATGATTTATCAAATAGAATTTAACTCCACAGACAATAGGCTCTTTATTGTAGAGAGTTACCATCCGCTTTACACCCCAAAACGATACCGCAACCACTTTGGTCAGCTTTTAGAGCATTCGCCTTATTGCGAGAGAGACATCCGGCGTCCAGAAAACTTAAAAACACATGACCAAACTGGTGATTTTTTAATTAAAATTAAAAAAGAACAAATGATCCATCCTTACGTGTACGCCCATCACCCTTTTGATGTAATTGGCTGGGATGGCTACAACTACCCTTATATTTTTTCTATCCATGATTTTGAGCCGATAACAGGGCGCATTCATCAGCCTCCGCCTGTTCACCAGACCTTTGAGACATCTGCTTTTGTAGTCTGTTCGTTTTGCCCTAGATTATATGATTATCATCCAAAATCTATCCCTGCGCCTTACAATCATAGCAACATCGATTCAGATGAAGTGATTTATTATGTAGACGGTGATTTTATGAGCCGCAATGATATTGCTCCGGGGCATATTTCATTACATCCAGGAGGTATTCCGCATGGCCCACACCCAGGCGCCATGGAAAGAAGCATTGGGCAAACCAAAACAGAAGAGTTAGCCGTTATGGTAGATACCTTTAAACCTTTGAAGCTCACACAAGCCGCCCTTGATATTGACGATGGTAAATATTGGAAAAGCTGGCTTGACAAGTAAAAAAAGGACTAATTTTTTGTATCTTGCACGTACCATGAACCAAAATTTTTTCGTTTTTTTCATTGGTCTTTTTGTTTTCTCAACCCAAGCCTTGTCACAAGAAGATACCCTTACCCTACTCAGCGGAAGACAAATCTCTGGAAAGGTAAAAGCTATTGAAGATAATATCGTTAAAATGGACGTGCGCCTACATCATGCTTTAAAGCCTGCTGAAATTGAAAGATACCGGGTGTTTTCTATTAAATACACCGAAGGTAAAGAGCAAATTATTTATAAGCGTGATAGTTTAGCAGGTCACGATTATACCCCAGAAGAAATGCAGCGTAAAATTTTTGGCGAGCAAGATGCCAGAGAAAACCACAATATGGTTATGCCACTTGTTGTAAGCACTGCCCTTGGTGCTGCTGGCGGATATTATTTTGGAGAAGATTTTGTCGTAGTTGGCGTGCCTTTTGTAAGCATGTTAGGCAGTGCACTTCTAACACCACAATGGGTGCGTAAAAAGGCCGTAAGAGATCAGAAATTTTTAAAAGACCACGATTATAAAAGCGGGTATAAACGCGTAAGAAAAGCTAAAAAAGCCAAACAAATTGTCTGGGGAAGCATAGCCGGCACTGTTTTAGGCGCAGTCTTTAAGATCACCAAAGGTGATTAAAACTCTTGTCTCGCACCACCTTGCGATTTCTCTTTCTGCCGCTTTTTTGTGTGCGTTTTTTTCGCAAGAGCTCGATCTTTTAAAAATAACCTTGTTTTTTTGCTTTACCTGGGCCGGCTACCTTTTTCAAATGCCACGTAAAACACTCATTGTTTCGCTTTTAATGTGCAGTCTTTTGCTAGTGGGTTTAGTTAGTCTGTTTTTTTTAAACGACAGATATGTTGCTTTAGCTTGCCTATTCTCAGGACTTTGCACGCTGGGCTATACTTTTCTTAGACCGTTTCGGTTTATTAAAACCCCTTTAATCGCCTTAAGTTGGGGGCTTTTTTTTGGCATAAGCTTTCAAAATAGCTTTATTTTTTTAGCTGTCACTGGCCTTATTTTTGCGCTTACTCTTCCATTTGACTTGCGCGACAAAAAGAGTGATATGGGCATTATTAAAACCTTTGCACATGTACTTTCTCCGATTAGTCTTACGCTGCTGTCTCTTATTTTTGGGGGGATGTTTTTTGTGTTTTCTAATGCGTTTATAGGTTCTATTTATACAAGTGCGGGATTGTTTGTTTTATTTTGTTTCTCTGTATTTGGGGGGATAAAAAAAAGAAGTTGGTTCTATTATTATGTTTTCTTAGACGGATGGCCTATCCTTATATATTTAATACCTTTATGTTTGGATTATTAAAATGAGAAGAGCAATCATAAAAGGCGTAGGAGGATATGTTCCTGAAGATGTGCTGACCAACGATATGCTGGAGCGTATGGTGAGCACGAATAATCAGTGGATTTTGGAGCGTACCGGTATCGCCCAAAGACGTATTTTAAAGGATAAAACCCTTGGCTCTTCTTTTATGGCCACCAAAGCTGCTGAGACGCTTTTAAAAAATACAAATACAGACCCTTCTCAAATAGATTTAGTGATCTGTGCAACTACTACTCCTGATCATGTGTTTCCGGCTACGGCTAACATAGTATCAGACAAGGCGGGCATTAAACAGGCTTTTTCATTTGATGTGTCAGCCGCTTGTTCTGGTTTTTTATATGCACTATACACCGCCTCAAAATACATTGAATCTGGTTCGCATCAAAAAGCCATTGTAATTGGTGTGGATAAAATGTCTTCAATTATAGACTATGCAGATCGCGCAACGAGTATTATTTTTGGAGATGGTGCTGGAGCAGTACTTTTAGAAGCTTCTGAATCAGGAAATGGCATCATAGATGGGCAAATGTATTCTGATGGTGTGGGCGCCAAACACTTACATCAAAAGGCCGGCGGGTCGGCCATCCCTCCTAGCAAACACACTATTGATCAGCGCTTACATTTTGCATATCAAGAAGGACCAGCTGTTTTTAAATGGGCCGTCACTAAAATGGCTGATGTTACCGAAGAAGTAATGAAACGCAATGGATTAACTGCCGATAATTTAGACTGGTTGGTCCCACATCAGGCCAATAAACGCATTATTGATGCCACAGCACGTCGCGCAGGCTTAGCGGAAGAAAAAGTAATGCTTAATATTGAAAAATATGGCAACACCACAAGCGGCACTTTACCCTTGTGTTTATATGATTATCAATCTCAACTACAAGACGGGCAAAACTTGATGCTTTGCGCTTTTGGGGGCGGATTTACATGGGGTGCGCTTTATCTAAAGTGGGGAAGCTAAGTCCTTCATTTTAAGAAACTGTTTAAGTTTTAGTCGTAAAAATAGTTATAGTAAAGACTTTTTCTGTTAGTCTATAAATTTTAGAATGATAATAGCAGCGCTACTTGAATGAAAAAATTTGATGACTAACAAAAAAGGATTCATAAGGATTTTTTCAGAATAAAACTTAAACAGTTTCTAATAAAAATTTACAGAACCTTTTACGTATTTTGTCCGTATCAGTGATTTGTGAGGCAATTAGGTGTCATAGTATCTCTGATTTATTTTTGCGTAATTGCACAAGGGCAAGCGCCTTTTAAGTTTACAGTAAATACAGAATTAGATGGCGTTTCTTGTTCTTCTTGTTTTGCATTAGACATAAGAGAAAATGATTATACCTATAATTTTGATGTAGATTGGGATGGTGATGGGGTGTATGATCAATTTAATTTATCTGATGAAATCACACATGACTATGGTACTCCAGGCATTTACACCATAAGTATTAGAGGTGATTTTTCGGCAATTTCCAATTATTGGGTAGTGCCTCCTGCTAGTGCAATTTCGGATTGTAAAAAATTTATCTCTATAGATCAATGGGGCGATATTCAATGGCAAACCATGCGTCAAGCGTTTAATGGCTGCACCAACTTACAATATAATGCTAGCGACGCACCTGACTTATCTAATGTCACCGATCTGGTTATGATGTTTTCATATTGCGAATCTTTAAATGCTGACTTAAATTCTTGGGATGTCTCTAACATTGAAGATATGTCATATATGTTTCGTGAGGCCGTTACTTTCAATGGTAATCTCAACAACTGGAATACATCAAATGTTATAAAAATGACTGGCATGTTTCAAAACACCAATATTTTTAATAGTCCTTTAAATGCTTGGAATACCTCTAATGTTACCAGCATGGATTTTATGTTTTCAGGCGCTCACGACTTTAATCAGCCTTTAGACAATTGGAACACATCAACTGTTACAAACATGAAACGTATGTTTTTGGCTTGTTATGACTTTAACCAAAATATTTCTATGTGGCAGACTCATAGCGTTACAGACATGGCAAGTATGTTCTCTAATTGTTGGAGCTTCAATCAAGATTTATCGTCTTGGGATATTTCTAATGTCACAACCTTCGATTGGGCCTTTTCAAACTCTGATCTTTCATCATGTACTTATGATAAAATTCTCGAGCATTGGTCGTCTCAAAATGTGCAATCAAACGTTGAATTTGGGGCTGTCGGGATTAACTATTGTTCTTCGTCGGTATATAGACAATCTTTAATAGACAATTATAATTGGACCATCACAGATGACGGTCAAGGATGCTCTGATTTACCTAGTGTAACACTTACACAATCAGACACTTCTTCTTGTCTAGGAGACAGTACTGGAGCTTTATCTGCTGTTTTTTCAAATGGAATATCACCCTATTCATATGCCCTTTCTTATTTGGATATAAGTAACGTGATATTATCAAGTACTGCAAATAGTATGAGTGTTTCTGATATTCCTGTCGGGGAGTATTATATTTCATTTACTGACGCTAGTGGCTGTAGTGGTTTTGATAGTTTAACTATCATAGAACCCCCTACCGTTCATTCTGTATTAGACATCTATTCTCATTTAGACTGCGCGAATGATTCTACCGCTGAGATTGGGGTAAAGGTTTTAGTGGGTGGCACGCCACCTTACAATCAGATCAATTGGTATGAGGGCTCGGTAGATCCTTCTAATGAAATCACAATAGACACAACGACTTCTAATGGGAATTCGTATACCGATAGTTTACATGTGGGGGGATTAAGCTTTGGCACTTATATTTTAGAGATACAAGACGACAACGGGTGTTATTACTATGACACTGTAGAGGTTGATCCGGTACCGGAGATACATTCTGTTTTAGATCTATACTCAGCGCTTGATTGCGCCAATGATTCTACTGCTGAAATCGGCGTAGTGGAATAACTGACAAACCACAAGCACCATGACCTTTGATGCGTATAACCCAGAAAATGAGTACACGGTCACCGTTACAGATTCATTGGGCTGTCAAACCATCAGTAATCCGATTACGCCTATTGTAAAAACAAAAGCACAGGCCATATTCTCTTACACGGTATCTACTGCCGATCCAATGGTCTTGTTTTTTGAAGATCAAAGTCCTTCAAATACCATAGCTTGGTATTGGGATTTTGGCAACACACAAACCAGCAACACTCAGTATCCCATCCATGATTTTAGCACGCAAGGGTCTTATGATGTAAGACTCACAGTAGAAAACGATCAGGGTTGTAGCCACACATCCTCCCAAAACATTATCATTGATCATACGCTAACCTCATCCCCCCAAGACATATTGTCTAATCAAACCATAAATATATATCCCAACCCAGCCTCAAATATTTTGGTGCTTGAGTTTGAAGAAACAGAACAGCCATTCGATGAAATACAAATTGTAAACGCGCAAGGTAAAATTATGCTGCAGACCTTTGCAGAGCAACACCTAAACGACTCTAGAATAGCCATTCCTATTGAACATCTAAGCCAAGGATTTTATATGGTTGTTGTTAAAAAAGAAGAAAACCACATAACTAAGCCAATAATAGTGAGATAAATGTCTTACACCACCCCTTGGGCAATCATGGCATCTGCTACTTTTACAAAGCCTGCGACATTTGCCCCTTTAACGTAATTCACAAAGCCTTTTTCTTGGCCGTATTCAACGCAAGAGCTATGAATATCTTGCATGATTTGAAAAAGTTTTTGGTCTACTTCTTTACGGGTCCAATTGTAACGCAAAGAATTCTGTGTCATCTCTAAACCAGAGGTGGCTACACCACCAGCGTTTGAGGCTTTTCCGGGGGCATATAAAATTTTAGCACTCAAGAAAGCTTCGATTGCCTCAGCTGTGCAGGGCATATTGGCACCTTCTGATATACACATACATCCGTTTGCCAACAGTTGCTTGGCTTCTTTAAGGTTAATCTCATTTTGTGTGGCGCATGGCATGGCAATATCGCAAGGGGTATCCCATGGTTTTTGGCCTTCAAAATATTGTGCAGAGGTAAAAGTTTGAACATATTCTTTGATTCTGCCTCGTTTAACATTTTTAAGTTCCATAATAAAAGCGAGTTTTTCAGCGTCAATCCCCTCTTTATCGTAAATATACCCACTAGAATCTGACATTGTAACCACTTTACCACCAAGCTGAGTCACCTTTTCACAGGCGTACTGCGCCACATTGCCTGAGCCAGAAATGAGTACCGTTTTGCCTTTGTAGCCATCAGACTTATTTTCAAGCATCTGTTGTGCAAAATAAGTGGCGCCATAACCCGTAGCTTCTGGACGAATTAAACTCCCTCCATAACTTAACCCCTTTCCGGTTAATACACCTGTAAACTCATTCTTTAATCGTTTATATTGACCAAACAAATACCCAATTTCTCTTGCGCCAACACCTATGTCTCCAGCCGGCACATCAGTATTGTGCCCAATATGTCTAAATAATTCGGTCATAAAACTTTGACAAAACCGCATCACCTCACCGTCTGACTTACCTTTTGGATTAAAATTAGACCCGCCTTTACCGCCACCCATTGGGAGTGTCGTAAGGCTGTTTTTGAATACTTGCTCAAAAGCCAAAAATTTTAAGATGCTCAGATTAACTGAAGGATGAAACCTCAATCCTCCCTTGTAAGGACCTATCGCACTATTCATCTCAATTCTATATCCTTTATTGACCTGTACCTCGCCTTTATCATCCACCCATGGCACACGAAACATAACCACACGCTCAGGCTCTACAATACGGTCTAATATTTTATGTATTTTGTACTTTTTATGCTCTTCTATAAAAGGAATAACTGTTTCAGCTACCTCAGTAACGGCCTGAATAAATTCTGGCTCGTTAGTATTCAGAGTACTTACATCACTTATAAAAGCGTCTATTTGTTTTTGGAATGATTTAGACATCTGTCTTCATTTAAGATTAATGCAAACAAAAGTAATTTTTTTGTTTTGATCCTCTATAAATATCAAAAAAAATGTAGATCTTGAACATATATGATGCGTAACTGGCCTATACAGAGAAAGCTTCACGGCATAATTGCTTTGATTACCATATTGGTGCTTCTTGTGGCCTTAACCATCATGATCATTTTCTCTTGGATTGATGATAAGCGCAATCTTTATTTTGAACTTGAGGCACTTGCAGAAGTGATCGCCGATAATAACTCAGCCAATATTGTGTTTAATGCAACCCAAGAAGCGACCATATCGTTGTCTTCTCTAAAAGCAAAGAAGAATATTGTTGCCGCCCAAATACACAGTTCTGTAGCGCAAAACGAATTAGCCTATTACTACAGAGATTCTTTGAAAAATTCGGATCAATCAATTGTCTATAAGAGTAAACACGAGATGGATTACTTTGACCTAGACAAAATGGAAATCTTTAAACCCGTTGTATTAGAAAATGAAACTATCGGATGGGTGTACATACGCTCTGATTTAAATAATTTACTGCATGGCATTAAGCAGTTTTTACTCTTGGGTTTAGGCGTGTTGATTCTTTCTATGCTCATCGCTTTAATCTTAACAAGAATTTTGCAAAAAACCATCTCCGAGCCTATTATCGGACTAACCAGTGCGACCTCCAAAATTTCTGATACAGAAGACTATTCTGTACGTGTACAAAAAATATCTAATGATGAACTGGGGAGTTTAACAGAAAGTTTTAACAGTATGCTCTCTCGAATTGAAAGTCAAAACAAAGCCTTAACAAAAGCAAAAAACCTAGCCGAAGCCTCTGAAAAAACAAAAGAATTATTTTTAGCAAATATCAGCCACGAACTCAGAACACCATTAAATGCTGTAGTGGGTTTATCAGATTTAATTCAAGAAAAAAAATACCCGAAAGAACTACACGAATACATCGGCGGCATATCAGCGTCAAGTAAACAACTTCAGGCCCTTGTAAATGATATTTTAGATCTTTCTAAGATCCAATCCGGAAAGTTAAAGTTTGAAGTCATTTCTTTTTCTCTTAAAGAACTCTTTGAAGAAATTTCGTATACCTGCAATTACCATGCAAAACAAAAAAACATCTCTCTATCATTTGATATTGATCAAAACATCCCGCTTTTAATGGGCGATCCTACAAGGCTCAAACAAATTCTTTTGAATCTCTTATCTAATGCCATAAAGTTTACAGATCAAGGACGCGTACATTTTTCAGTGCGTTGTATGGACATTAAATCTAAAAAAGCACGATTGATTTTTAAAGTAGAAGACACAGGCATTGGCATCCCCCCAGAAAAAAAAGAAGCCATTTTTGAAAACTTCACACAGGCCGATTCTAGCACAACACGATTATACGGAGGAACTGGCTTAGGGCTTTCAATTTGCAAACATATTGTTGACTTGCAAAACGGAAAAATTTGGTTAGAAAGCACTATAAATAAAGGGTCTCAATTTTTTGTAGAGCTGCAATACGCTATCTCTGAAAACACGGCCAACAAAAACACAATCAAAGATCTTTACTTTAAAAATCTAAATGTCCTTTGTGTCGATGATTACCCTTTAAACCTTACGATTCTTTCTAAGATGCTTGAAAAATCTGGCATTCGTACTATTTTAGCGAAAAATGGTTTAGAAGCAATAGATGAGCTCAAAAAACATCAAATTGATATTATTTTTATGGATATTCAAATGCCTGTTTTAGATGGTTTAGGGGCTACTAAACAAATACGCGCGCTGAAAGATCAAATAAAAAACAAAGTCCCGATTATAGCCCTTACGGCTAATGCAAGGGAATCACAGAAAAAAGAATTCACCTTAGCAGGCATGAATGGCTATTTGACAAAACCCTACAACCGTACTGAAATTTTGACTTTTTTGGGGGGATTATTTAAAGATAAGTTATCCCATCAAGCACCTATTGTAAAAGAATCTGAACCCGTTAAAAACAGTGACGATTCTTTAACCTTAGATCTAAGTGCGCTCACAGAGATGTTTGGAGAAGACAAAGCATTGCTTCGCGAACTGATTGAACAGTATAAAAAAGAGTTTGAAGTGCAATTACACGAGCTCGATGATATTCATAAAAAAGAAAAATACGACCAGCTCTCTGATATGGTTCATAAGGTAAAACCAGCTGTAACCTACCTAAAATTGACGCCTTTATTAAACCTCTTTATAAATCGTGAAGATGCCATAAAAAATCAAGTTTTCTCTGCACCTGATTTTTGCACACAATTTCAAACACTTTTAAAACAAAGCGTGGCTAAAATTGAAACCTACTTACAAACGACATAATAATTTTTTTATTGTTGGCCCTTCAGGTGTCGGAAAAACTAAGCTTGCAAAAGGTTTGGCCAAGCGTTTAAACTTAACTTTCATTGATTCTGACAACTGGATTGTACAGCATTATGGCATGCCCATCTCAGAAATTTTCAAACGCAAAGGAGAGCCTTTTTTTAGAACACTAGAACATCAGTTTTTAATTGATTTTAGTTTTGAAAACACAGTAGTGTCTACTGGAGGAGGGATGGCTTGTAGCGCTGCAAACATGGGCCTAATCAATCAAAAAAGCACCAGTGTATTTATCATGCGAAATATCGGGCAAATTGCACAGCATCTGATGGCCTCAAAAACGCCAAGGCCTTTAATGTTACCAGCGCAAAAAAGCTCAGAGATTGTATTATATATTGAAAGACAATTAAACCTGCGTTTAAGGCATTACAAGCAAGCGCATCTCTTTGCCTATTTAAAACCTTACGAATATGGCAAACAAGCGATTGAAAAAATAGTACATTTGATCACTAAATGAAACAACTTCTATTGTTTATTGCTTGTTTTCCTGTTTTGCTTTTCGGACAAAACAAAGCGGATGTGCTTCAATCTATTAAAACGGCACAGAAGCGTAAAGTATCTTCTCAGATTGTTTATCCTTTAGAGCGCCCATACCCCTTGCGTCCGATAGTACATCAAGAAGATTTCATCAATCAATTTGATGCTCTCTTTTCGGCAGATATTACCGCTGAAATTGATCATCATCCAGAGTGGATTGCATTTAATGCTCAAGGCCAAATTAGCCATTTGAACTTTTGCTCTAAAGCAGAACAAGATAAAATCAATCAGATCTATAAAACACAAAAAAATAAAATTAATTCTTCAGTAGATGCGTTTGAAAAAAACATTGTTTTCTTTAAAACAAAATCACATAAAGTACGACTTGATCGCCTAGAAGAGGGTATTTTCAGACTCGCCCTTTGGAGTGCACATAAAAATATAAAATCAACACCAGTCGTGGTGTCTACAACCATTGAAAGAAAGACCACTGAAACAGCAGAAACCTATATATTTAAACACAAAGGGGTGTCTTATGGGCTACGCAAACAATCTCCAAATCAGTATACTCTAACGGTATTTAAAGGCAAAGATCTTGAGATGATAAAAGTTAAAATCTTAGAAGAGTCTTCTGACACACTCTTTTACGAACTGGACGAATTTTAATTACGTAGATTTCCAACATCTGCAGACCTTGACTTTCTTATTTTTGAAGTTACCCCGTTTTTCATTAGAAAACCTTTCATAAACCTCATTATCATTG
>JAHDCS010000051.1 GCA_020629755.1 Flavobacteriales bacterium
TGAATGAAAAAATTTGATGAATAACAAAAAAGGATTCATAAGGATTTTTTCAGAAAAAAATTTAAACAGTTTCTAATATTTAAGCATTCTTTTTAAACGCAAAACATGAGATTGGTATTTCTTCTGTTTTTCAAGCATCTTAATCTCTTGTTGAGCTAAAGAAAAGAGCTTTAAATCAATATAAAGCTCTACTCTATTTATACGCGCTGGCAAATACTTTGGATAAAGCGCTAGTACATGATTAAGGATGTCTAAAGCACCTTGTTTATCGCCTAACAAGAATAAACTTTTGGCCTTATTGACATAGGCTTCCCACAATCGGGGGTTTAAAATAATGGCTTTATTAAAAAATTTAATTCCAGTTTGGTAGTCTTGTTTTACATTAGATAATAATCCGAGGGCGTTATGAACTAGAGGATTAAACGCTCTTATTTCACTAGCCTTTTGAAGATTTTTTTCAGCTAACCCATAGGCTTTGTTTTGCATTTGTGTAACTCCTAGCCCATAATATCCAAAGAAGTGGTTTGGATTCTTTTTAATAACCGCCTGATATAAAGTATTGTTATTTTTCCATATCTGTTGTTGATTTATACTCAAGACTATACCACCTATAATGAACAATCCTCCCCCAAAAAAAACATAATTAGAGGATAGAGACAATCCTTTGCTTAGAAAATAAAAAAGCATTACGGAAAGAATGGCAACAGATAAATAAGCATATCGGTCGGCCGCAAACACCTCGCCGATAGAAACCCATTGCATCACCAAAAAAATACTTGCCCCATAAAAGCCTAGAGCCAAACATTTATGTATAGATGAAATTCTTCGCGTTAAACCCATTACACCAAGAAGTACACAACCACAAAAAACAATCCCTAATACCTTGACGGGAATAGACTTAAAAAGATCAATCTCCGGACTGCCATAAACCGGATTTAACTGCATTGGATATAAAAATGAGACAAGATAATGTGCCCACGCATATTGGACTAACAACAAACGATCTATTAAAACATATTGAAGAGCATCCGTTTGAAAGGAGCCAAATTTTTGAGCACTTACAATGGCCATCCCCCCAAAAAATAGCCCTCCTAACATAAAAGGAAGCATTCGTTTAATAACAGCAATCCATTTGATTTTTAAAGCTTGTCTCTCTTGCGTGTAAAGCTTATACCCTTCAATTAAAAACAAGAACAAAACCAGCGTGATAGAAGATGATTTGAACAAACACCCTAAGAAAAAACTAAGCCATGAAAGCGCATAAAATCGATTGTTTTTTAGCGTTAAAAAACGTAAGTAAAAAAAGAAACTCAAGAGTGTAAAACAACTGCTTGTTAAAGTGCTTTGAGCTGAAATCCATACTAGGCTCTCTGTCTGTAAAGGGTGAAAATAAAATAAAAGAACGCTTAAAGCACAAAGTATTTCATTGCATTTTAGTTGCTTTAAAATTTTAAAAATTAAACCCCCATTTAAGGCATGTATCATTAGGTTAATCAGTCTATAAAAGTGCGTTTTCTCTTCAAACATATGCCATTCAAAAGCATAGAACAGCTGAGTTAAGGGCTGGTAATGGCCTTGCTGAGGGCTTTTAAAAATCGTGTAAATATTAGAAAAGCTCAAATGATGAATTAAAAAATTATTCACGATAAAATTCTGATCATCATAGTTTAAAAACCCATAGCAAAAACTCTGACTATAAGTGACATAAAGCCCTATAATGGCTATAAAAAAACCTAACACCAAGACGGTTTTTTGAGGTATTTTAAAATGGGTAGCCAATACCTATATTTAGATTTGAACCTATTTTATACGAGGTGTTATACGTGGTTTCGAACTGTTGTTTAGGTTGAAAAATCCAACGTTCTCCTTTTGCTAGTCCGGGCTCTCTGAGTTGAAGCCCCCAATCGAATCGAACCAGAAAAAAAGTAAAATCAATACGCAAACCTAAGCCAGAGCCAATGGCTAATTCGTTGTAAAATCTAGAAAAACTAAAATCAGCCCCTTCCCTATTGCCATCTTTATTGTACAGCCAAATATTCCCTAAATCAACGAACAAAGCACCCTCAAACATTTCAGATATTCCGAATCGATACTCTAGGTTAGACTCTAATTGCATGTCGCCAATTCTAAAAAAGGAAGAAATCGTAGGATCATAAAAGCTCCCTGGTCCTAAGGCTCGGATTTTCCAGGCACGCAATCCGTTCGCTCCTCCACCAAAAAACGCTTTTTCAAAGGGTAAGGCACTAGAATTTGCCAAGGGCACACCTAAACCAAGGTAAGCTCTGTAAATCATTCTTGTATTTCTATTTATAATCTGATACTGTTTCAGCTCAACATTAAACTTCGTGAAATGCGCATATTGAACGCCAAAAAATTCACCTGTAGTATTTACAGGATTAGGGTTAGACAACTTGTAAATAAGATTAAGCAAACTGCCATATGACTCAAAGCCTAATTCATATGAAAAACTGTTTCTTTCTTCTAGTAAAGTTCTTTTACTATGCCTAAATTGGATTTTAGATCCTAACAAAAAGTGGTCTTGGTACGTATTTTGAAGATACGGATTACCCAAAGCCTCAATAGTATCTTTGAACGATTGTGTTGGAATACGCACCAAATTAATATCTATAGGTGTAATTGAAAAGGCATTCTTAGATGCATATTGCCAGGCATATTTATAGGTAAATCCAAAAATATCTCTTTTGAAAATAGGAATGAGCTGGTGGTTGTACTTTAAAATAAATTCGGTTTGAGGCTGGATGATATTACGGTATGAAAGATGTACAAACGGAAGAAGTAAACGCTGATTTAAAATACTAATTTCGGCTCCATAATTTAAGGTATTAAAGACCCCTGCCACACTTTCTTGCGCAGATAAATCTAAAGTGTTGTTAGAATTATTTCCTTGAGCTTCTAAGCCTATAATGCCCCTGAAGGTTAAAATTTCACCTCGCTTAAAAATATTTTTTTTTCTAAGGTTAATGTTGGATGAAATCCCTAAGTTGCCTACAGTATGCGTACCGTTAAATTCAACTTCTAATAGATTAGTAGGCAAGGTTGGCAAAAGAATTGACACATCGAGATGACCTAGAGAATCGGTTGGTGCTGAAATATCTTTGTAGCTCATTTGAACTTGTCTAAATAATTTCAAAGGCAAGAGTTTGCTGTATGTTAAATTCTGATTCTCAATATTGTATTTTTCGTTTTTTAAAACAAAAATATTTTGCTTTAAAAAAGAAGGCTTTATTTTCTTGAGCATTGCCTCCCCGAATGAAAGACAAGAATCTGTATAAGAGACGCTATCTTCTGGATGATGCAATACATCGACAGAATGAATATGATACACACGATGAGGCATATCTAAAACAGTGTCTTCTATAGTTCTTTTTTCTTTAGAAATATTTTGAATCACTTTAAGTTTATGCGTACCATAAGTAGTGTCAATCTGATAAGATACATGCTCTTTTTTAAATGAAAAATACCCTTTAGACTTGATGTATTTAGTAATTAAATCTCTGTCTTTTTCAAACCGATCAACATCAAATAGTATCCCTTTTTTAAGGACTATTTTACTGCGGTAACGTTTCTCTCTATACATCGCTTTAATGGCGCTCACCAAATGATCATCTTCAATCGTATGAGAAATCTCTACGATGGTGTCGGGAATACCCGGAATTAGATCATACACCACTTTTATTTTATTCTTTTTTCTCCCGAGCGTATCTGTATGGAAAGAGACCTGATTGTCAAAATACCCTTTGTTGCTCAAAAACTGACTGATTTGGCTTACCGACTGATGTGCTAAATTAGCATCATACAAAACCGGAGATTCTCCAAGTTTGTTTGATAAAAAACCGCCTTGTTTCTTTGGCAAGAGCCGCCGTCCAAAATTATAGGCGTATAAAAAAAAAGGCACCGTTCCAAAAATTTTACGATTGGCTTTTTGTTTGATTACCCCCGACACATCAGGAAGTGCCAGTTTTTTAACCTTAGTATTGATGGTGTTTTTTTTCAACAAAAAAGAACCCTCAGGCACATAACGCGCTGTTTGACATGAGGTAAAAAAAAGCACCACAGCGATATAAAGAAAGTTTATATTTTTGCTTCTCTTAAGCATCAAATGATTTCAAAGGCTCAAATCAAATTTATAACATCCCTCAAAGAAAAGAAATACCGTGATAAAAATCGCCTGTTTATTGCTGAAGGACCCAAAATTATCAAAGATTTACTACAAAGAAACGTTAAATGTAAAGGTATTTATGGAATCTCTGACCAGCAAGACGATTTTCTAAAATTTGACGTTCCGTATACATACATCGATGCAAAAACGCTACACAAGCTTTCTAGTTTTAAAACGCCAAACAAAATGCTGGCTGTATTTGATTGTTTTAAGCCCAATACACAAATCCACTCAGATAATCCCATTGTGATTCTTGAAGACATATCAGACCCCGGAAATTTGGGCACTATTATTAGAACCTGCGATTGGTTTGGTATTGATCAAATCGTTTGTTCTACTCAAAGCGTAGATCTATACAATCCTAAAGTCGTGCAAAGCACGATGGGGTCTGTTGCCAACGTGAATGTTCTGTACGTTGATTTAGCGCCTTTTCTCAAACAAATTCACAAGACCCATACTTTATATATCTGTGATCTACAAGGCACAAGCCTTTACAAGCAAAATTTCAAATCTAATGCAGCCTTCTACTTCGGAAATGAATCACATGGCATTTCAAATACCCTGTCAGATTTACCATCTACACGTATTTCTATCCCCAAAAAAGGTAGTGCTGAATCTCTAAATCTTTCGATGAGTTGTGGCATTATATTATCTAAATATTTTGAGCTAAGCTCATAGATTCTATTTAAAAAAAGTACTTTTGAGCTATTATGGCAACACACACTGAGTATCCTCTTACATTTTCTTCACTAGACTTAGGATTTACAAAACTTAAAAACCGAATTATAATGGGTTCTATGCATACCGGGCTCGAAGAAGATATGTTTGGATTAAGCAAGATGGCTGCCTTTTACCAAAGAAGAGCAAAGGGCGGTGTGGGATTGATTGTTACGGGCGGAATATCTCCTAACAAAGAAGGAAAAGCGAGTCCTTTAGCTGCTACTTTAGAGCGAGAAGACCAAATCGTTCAACACAAACTGGTCACGCAGGCCGTTCACCAATACGATACAAAAATATGTTTGCAAATATTACATACAGGTAGATATGGCTACCATAACGAGATTGTCTCTGCTTCTGATTTACAAGCGCCAATCACGCCCTTTAAGCCTAAAGCAATGTCCGAACAAGACATTCAAAGAACAATTGATGACTTTGTAAATTGCGCTTACCTAGCTCAAAAAGCAGGATATGACGGGGTTGAGATCATGGGCTCTGAAGGCTATTTGATTAATCAGTTCTTATCCCCCCGCACCAATAAAAGAAAAGACGCATGGGGAGGCACTATTGAAAACAGAACAAAGTTCGCGCAAGAAATCGTCTCTAAAACACGAGAAAAGGTTGGCCCACATTTTATTATTATTTACAGAATATCACTTATTGATTTAGTTGAAGAAGGCAACAATTGGGAGGATGTAATCACAACTGCCAAAATTCTTGAAAAATCGGGCGTCACAATTTTTAATTCTGGCATTGGATGGCACGAGGCTAGAATACCTACCATTGCCTCAATGGTTCCTTCGGGCGCCTACGCCGGGTATTCTAAAAAACTAAAAGATGTTGTAAGCCTACCTGTAGTCACCACAAATAGATTTAATCATCCCCAGCAAGTTGAAGTGTCTTTAAAAAATCAAGAAGCGGACCTTGTTTCTATGGCTCGCCCCTTTTTAGCTGACCCAGATTTAGTACAGAAGTCTTTTGATAATAAAGCCGACTATATCAATACATGCATAGCCTGTAATCAGGCTTGTTTAGATCATATATTTGAGGCAAAACACGCCAGCTGTATTGTCAATCCGATGGCGGCAAGAGAAACTAAATATAAAATTGAGCCCACCTTATCCCCCCAAAAAATAGCCGTCGTTGGATCTGGCCCTGCTGGTTTATCCGCTGCTAAAACCCTTGCCGAAAGAGGCCATTTAGTAAGCATCTACGAAAAGGCAAGTACCTTAGGCGGGCAATTTAATCTTGCAAAAGTAATTCCTGGAAAAGATGTGTACGCACAAACCATTCGGTATTTTAAGACCTGTTTTGAGAGTCTTAAGGTAAAGATCGTTTTAGACACGGCCTTTTCTATAGAAAAGGCCATTGATTACGATCAAATAATCGTGGCAACAGGTGTTCATCCTAATGCACTTGACCTTCAAATTGAAGAGTCTTCTATACTCACCAATTATGGAGAAGTGCTCAGCGGAAAAGTAGAGCTTAAAGACAATATTGTAGTGATTGGCGGAGGAGGCATCGCCTTAGATACCTCTCTATATATTGCAAAACACCCTGCTAAAGAAGAACATACCGACGATTATCAAAAATATTGGGGCATTGACCCGGAGGTAAAACAGGCCGGGGGGCTTATCACACCAGAGCATCCCAAGCCAAAAAGAAAAATCACAATTTTAAAGAGATCACCTGGAAAAATGGCTAAAAATTTAGGCAAAACAACCGCCTGGATACATAGAATTGAACTAAAAAAACTAGGCATTGACTTGCTTTCAGAAGTGACATATAAAAAAATAAGCAAACAAGGTGTTCAGATCATTCACAATGGCCAAGAACAACTTATCGAAGCAGAACAGGTTGTGGTTTGTGCTGGTCAGCATGCCAACAATGAACTTTATGGCCAGCTAAAACAAGCACAACACAAGGTGCATATCATTGGTGGCGCAAAAAATGCCAAAGGTATTGATGCCAAGCGTGCTATTTTGGAGGGATTTGAACTTGCTTTGTCTCTATAAACAATAATTCTTTAACTTTACGGTTATTCAAGAGATGAAGAATTTGTTTTTAATTTTAGTATGTCTATTCATTTGCTCTAATGTCTATTCTCAAGAGCTTAAGGCTGATGTACAGGTGCAGGTCACTGATCCGAATTCACAAACAGATGAAGATGTGCTGCAAGCTTTAGAGAGAGCTGTTTCTGAACTTATTAACAATACAAAATGGACAGACGATGTGTATGAAAACCATGAGCGTATTGATTGTTCCTTTTTCTTTAAAATAACAGAAAACAAATCGAATACTCAATTTAAGGGGGAGTTACAAGTTCAAGCACGTAGACCAATTTACAACTCATCGTATACATCAACTACGCTTTTAATTAATGATGATAAAGTCACTTTTAGGTATAATCAATTTGATCCGATTCAATACACAGAAAATGCGTATACCGATGAGTTAACAGCCTTGATTGGTTTTTATGTGTATCTCATTTTAGGCAATGATTATGACACCTTTCAAAAAAAGGGCGGCACCGCGCATTATGAAAAAGCTTTAAATATTGTCAATTTATCAGCCACCTCTTCTGCCGCTACTGGATGGAAGGCCAATGAAAAAGATGAAAATAGATATTGGTTAATCAATAATGCACTCGATCAATTTTACGAACCCTTACGAGAAATCAACTATACCTATTACCGAGAGGCTATGGATCAAATGCATAAAGATTTGCCCTCGAACCGAACAAAAATATCTACAGCTCTTAAAAAGATTGACAAAATACACGCTACAAAGCCCAATAATTACAACGTAAACCTTTTTTTCTACTCAAGAGCTGACGAACTCATCAATATGTACAAAGGCGCTCCCACGGCCGAAAAAATTGAGATGGTTAAATTTTTAAAGAAAGTTAATCCAGCTAATGTATCTAAATACAATAAAATTCTTTCTTCTCGCTAAATAAAATTGACTTATACTAGTTTTCGCGCTAATTTTGAAGAAAAAATCGTGAAAACATCTCTTTATAATCTTGCATTCTTTTTTATTCTTGTCTCAACTATGAGTTTTTCTGCGTGTGGTTCTGATACAGACAGCAACACCCCTACTGTAAATGTTTGTGATGAGGCGTTTAACGATATTTCTTCTTCTTCTTTTCTGAAAGAAAAAATCATTGACATCAACGGCTATTTTAACCTGCAAAGACATCAAGACAATCTGTTATTGCAGATTAAAAAAGTGGTAGAGTACGATGCACATGGCCCTGTAGTGTATTATTGTTTTTACCAAAAATTAGCCTCTGATAGCGATCCAGAAATATGCGATCAGATTGTTAAAAATGCTTACAGATGTAACAACTACTTCATTGGTTCTTACACTTGTTTAAACGGCGCCACTGCACAAGAAGAAGTGGCCTACTGGACCATAGAAGGAAACACTGATTTTGAAATTATTTGGCCTAGAAATTAGGCAAAGTAAAACACTATCCTTTTAAAATTTTTAGATACATCTGGAGTTACCTTTAGGTTTTTTTTAGTTATTTTTCTTCTAGAGCTAAATTGTGATAAAATGTCACAAATCTTTATACATAAAAACCAATTTTCTTCGTTAAAAATACTCGCTATAGCTACTGCTATGTCTGTGTTTTTTGCCTTAAAATTTGTCTTTTCTATTAAAAATCTTTTATGCCATTTTATTACAATTTAGCTCTATCCTTATTTTTTGTCCTTTTCCTTGAAAAAAAGAACGAAAATTCAATGATAATACGGTTTATGAAAGATTTGCTAATGAAAAAGAGGTAACTTCAATTAAATACATCTATTGTGTAGCAAACAAAAATTTATTGGGCTGTACAATTTTTTGTTTTACTGCAAACATCACCAGGTTGGCTGTATTTGAGATGCCCAACTTCTGCATAATATTTTTGCGGTGTGTCATAATCGTATGACTGCTTACGTGTAACTGATGCGCAATTTGTTTATTGGTTAAACCTTCAGAGATCAACGCAATAATTTCAATTTCTCTTTTTGAAAGTTTAATGCCATTGCAAGAGTATCCTTTCTCAAAGCCTTTACGCTCAATAGATTCTATTACTTTTTCGCAAAAAAACTTTTCATTCTCATAGGCCGATTGTATTGCTTCTTGTAATTCTTGTGCATCACAACAATTTAAAATATGAGATTGAATGCCAAATGAAATAGCTGCCTTATACATTTCAGCTTTTGTATAATCTGTAATCCCTACTACACGAAGATTTGGATATGACGACGTCACTTTTTTTAAATCTAAAAGATCAAAAAACTCTGATGAATAGTCGATTACCAATACGTCTGCTTTAGAAATAGAGGGATGAGCATACATCATATCAGCACTTGAGACTTTGGCTAGGAGCGAAAACTCAGGTGTACTTTTAAGCATTTGAGCTAATCCTTCAAGGATAATTGTATTACTATTTGCTAAAAAAATTTGTATCACCTCTTGAATAAGTTTATCTTCAGATCAAATTTATTGATATGAATTTGATTAACCAAGCCTGGGAAGATAGATCAAAATTAAATGATCCTCAAACAATTCAAGCCATTGAAGATATGCTTGACCAATTAGACAAGGGCCTTGAAAGAATTGCAGAAAAAAAATCAGATTCTTGGGTGGTTAACAATACCGCTAAAAAAGCAGTGCTTCTCTATTTTTCGATTAAAAAAATGCAGAAAATCGAGCATGGTTACTTTGAATTTCATGATAAAATTCCACTTAAAAAAGACTTTGATAAACTCGGCGTAAGAGTTGTGCCTCAGGCCCTTTGTCGATATGGCGCTTTTCTGGCAAAAGGGGTTATTTTGATGCCCTCATATGTCAATATAGGAGCATATGTAGATTCTGGCACTATGGTAGATACTTGGGCTACTGTCGGATCTTGTGCGCAGATTGGTAAACATGTACACCTAAGCGGAGGCGTCGGTATCGGAGGCGTTCTAGAACCTATTCAAGCAGCCCCAGTTATTATTGAGGATGAGTGTTTTATTGGCTCTCGTTCTATTATTGTTGAGGGGATGCATATCGCTAAAGGCGCTGTAATAGGGGCAGGTGTGACCTTAACAGCCTCAACCAAAATTATAGATGTTACTGGCAGTGAACCTAAAGAAATCAAAGGCTATGTGCCTGAGCGTTCAGTTGTTATTCCGGGCAACATCCCTAAAGAATTTTCAGCGGGCACATTTGGCGTGCCTTGTGCGCTCATCATTGGCCAAAGAAAAGAAAGTACAGATAAAAAAACGAGCTTGAATCAGGCGCTAAGAGAGTATCAGGTCGCAGTGTGAAAGCAAAAAAGCCCATCCTAAAGGATGGGCTTTTAAACACTTTTTTTATTTCTTTACAGATTACTTCTCAATATCCAACAACTCTACATCAAAAATAAGCGTTGAATTTGGGCCAATCTTAGGTCCTGCTCCTCTGGCGCCGTAAGCTAACTCAGAAGGAATAAACAACTTCCATTTAGATCCCACAGGCATAAGTTGTAAAGCTTCTGTCCACCCTTTAATTACACCATTTACTGGGAAAGAAATAGGCTCTCCTCTCTCTACAGAGCTATCGAATACCTCGCCGTCTACAGTTGTACCATGATAGTGTGTTTTTACTTTGTCCGTTGGCCCTGGTTTTGCACCATTGCCTTCTTTAATGATTTTGTATTGCAATCCGCTTGGCAAAGTCACTACGCCTTCTTTTGATGCGTTGTCAGCTAAAAATTGCTTGCCTTTCGCTTCATTTTCAACACCTTGCGCGGCTGCTTGTGCTTGTTGCTCTTCTTGTTTTGCCTTAAAAAAGTCTTCTAAGGTCTTTTTGGCTTCATCTTCAGATATCTGAAGGTCTTTACCCCCCACAACATCTGCAATAGCAGCATGAAGAGCACTCGGATTAACAATAGAATCTAAACCTTGTTGTTTTAAGCTGTTCGCAATGTTTACTCCTAAGCTATAGCTGAGTTTATCGTTTTGATTGTCCATAGAAATGTTTTTTGTACTTTCTTGTCCTTTGCATGCCACAATGGCAAAAAAGGTGATGGTTAATAGTGATGAGAATCTCTTTATCATAGTCTTCATAATTTACATATTTTAAACGGCACAAATCTAATCATACCAAATGAAAAACCTATACTTTTTGTGTTATTATTCGTTAACAATAATTTTTTCAATTTTATCGCCTGCCTTTATTTGATCAATCACTTCAAGGCCTTCTACTACTTTTCCAAAACAGGTATGGTTGCGGTCTAAATGGGCCGTATTGTTTCGACTATGGCAAATAAAGAATTGTGATCCGCCAGTGTTTCTACCTGCATGTGCCATACTCAACACCCCTTTATCATGGTATTGATTTTCGCCGTCTAATTCACACTCTATTTTATAGCCTGGTCCACCGGCGCCTGTGCCGTCAGGACATCCCCCCTGAATCACAAAATCTGGTATGACGCGATGAAACGTTAATCCATTATAAAAGCCTTTCTGACTTAAATTGATAAAATTCTCTACTGTTTTTGGCGCATCTTCTAGATAGAACTCTACTTTCATAACGCCCTTTTGTGTGTGTATTTCTGCTGTTTTCATAATGATATAATGATTAATGGTTTAAAAAAGATGATGGTAAAAAAATGATTTTGTTTGATGTGTTTTTTCTTTTATGATAGACGCCTTTTCAAGTGCAAATAACACATTTTTAATGGTTTTCTCCGCCAAATAGGGCGTGGTGCTCCAATGCGTAGAATGAAACCACTCTTCGACATCTGAAATACTTTGCGCATATCTTTCTGACACTTTTGACACGGCACCCGGATAATGCATGAAATTGTAATTTGCTCTATGTATGACATTTAGCATCTCTTTTAAAGCCAGAGGATGTGTTTGAATAAATGAATTATTGGCCGCAATTACAAAACATGGCCAAGGGGTTGCATACTCGCCTATTCTTTTTAAAATCCCCTTATCCACATAGGGTTTAGTGGTGTACTTTTCCCAGTAAAATACATCGGTTTCTTTTTTTTGGAGGGATGCAAGGGCTCCTTCTAAATTTTTAATGATATGCCACTGCGAATCGTCAATTTTTTCACGCTTTGCATAGGCGTCTACAATAGCCATTAAATGTGACCCTGACCCTTTGCGGGAGATGGCATAATTTTTACTGTAAATATCTTTGTAATCGTTTAAAGGGTTCTCTTTGGCACTGTGAATACCCCACACAAGAGGCGAGTCTACATATTTACTTATAATTTTAAAGGCCTGATGCTCTACAATTTTAGCAATGGTTCCTTCGGTAAGCATTACACATACATCGGCCTTGTTCTCTAAAAGTGCTTTGGACATAGCTCCAGTACCGCCTTTAAAATCAGCCCACTGAACTGCGATGTTTTTTTCAGAAAAACGCCCCTCTTCAATCGCTAAATGCCAGGGCAAATTAAAATGTTCAGGCACACCGCCTACTCGTATTTGAACCATAGTCTAGGAATGCAAAATTATATCTATTATTGTTACTAAGTATATTCAAATGCAAAATAATATCCCCAAAAGTGTGTTTGCTTTTTTAAGCGCCCTTAAAAAAAATAACAATAGAGACTGGTTTGCTAAAAATAAGCCTAATTATCAAAAACAGCATGCGCTGGTCTGTGATTTTGCAGAACAATTAATCTTAGAAATGAACAAGCGCGATCAAATCGAAACCCCTACAGGGAAAAAAGCCTGCTTTAGAATTTACAGAGATGTGCGTTTTTCTAAAGACAAATCGCCTTATAAAACCAACATGGGGCTTCATTTAAAGCGCGCTACGGCAAAACGAAGAGGTGGTTATTACATACACATATCTCCTTCAGAATGCTTTATTGGCGGAGGCTTTTGGGCACCCAGTTCTGCAGATTTAAAACACATTCGGGCTCAAATAGCTTCTGATGCTTCTGTGATCAAAAAAGGCCTAAACCACAAAGATTTCAAGAGAGTTTTCGGTACTTTACAAGGCGAAAAAGTAAAAACAGCACCCAAGGGGTATTCTAAAGATCATCCTGAGATTGACCTGCTTAGATACAAACAATTTTTAGCTTCCAAATCATTTTCAGATGCCGATTTTCAAAAAGATAACTTTATTAAAACAGCCGTAGATACACTAGATGCTTTAAGACCCTTTTTTGATGCCTTTTCTGAAATGCTTACCACAGATTTAAACGGAGAATCTAGGGTACTTAGTCTTGCTTAAAGGGCTTTCTTAAATCAAAAGTGCTCGGGCGTATTTGTTTTACAATTCTTTTAGTGAGAAAATTTACCATTGGGTTCACATGTTTGACATACAAGGTTAAATCAGTTGGCACAGCACCTAGAGTACTTTTAATTTCACTGGCCGTACGGCCAAACTTTATCCTTTTAAGATTATGGTCTAATGCAATCTGAACGTAATCATACAATATACGCTGATATAAAGCATACTTTCTATTCATCTTATAATCTAGCCCAATAAAGTGTGCATCTAAGGTGTCATGATGTTTAAAGGCTGTTAAATAGGCTACCATTTTTTGATCGATGAAGTAGGCCTTTACCAGAAAAGAGTCTTTGAAGACACGTTTTAATTCAACAAAGGTTTGCATTTCAATGGCCCCAAGATGAAACGACGCTTTTTGTTCTACTTGATTATACAACTCAATAAAAGAAGAAATGTGCTCTGCAAAAAATGAGGTATCAACCTCTTTAACAATGACAGACTTACTGTCTTTAAACGCCTTATTGAGTTTTGTTCTATACTTTGCCTTAAGCGCCGCTTTATAATCTTGAAAATTGGCCCAATGCCTAGGCAGCTCAAATACCATGTTTTGATCTGCACGAAAGGCCGAATAACCATAATCTTTAATCTCATTTGTAATCGAAAGCGATTCTTGCACAAAATCTTTAAGCAACACCAGTTTAATATTAGACTCTCTTTTCAGAATCTCAATAATTGATTCAGAAAGCACATTCATAAGCTGGTTTTTATTAACCCCATCCTTCATGACTATGCCGTGTTCGCCTGTAATAAAGGCATTTCCGCAAACCAACACTTTAAACTGAATATCTAAAGGTGATCGACCAAATAGACGCTGAAAAACTTGGTCTAGTTTTGGCAAGAATCCTGATAGATTAGAATCTGGCTTTGAAAAACGCGTCTGAATAATTTGAAAACTGGCAAATCCAACCAATTCTTTTTCGTAAAAGAGCTGCACATACCGAAATGTAATCTCAGGGTTGGTTTTTTCCATCACCCGAAGGTAAGTAGGCTTAAAATACACCGACTTATTTAAAATCAGTGCCTCTACCTCCTCTTTAGGCAATGCATCGATAGTCGAATAAATAGAAAACGTATAAGGCTTCAGGGCCTCTTTTTTCTGTGTAGGGCAAAGATGTTCTAACACCCAGCAAAGGTACATCGATGTTTTTAAAACCTAAAGATTTCTTATTATTTATTAATATTGTCGTATGGTAGAAAATATTCTTACACTAGGTATGCTGATTATGCTTCAGGCTGTTCTGGGCTTCGACAACTTATTATACATCTCATTAGAATCTAAAAAAGTGAAGCCAGAAGAGCAAAAACGTGTGCGCGCCATTGGCATTGGGCTTGCCATTGTTCTTAGGATTATTCTGTTGTTTGCTCTTATTAGTCTAATTCAATATTTTCAGGACCCTATTTTAGTGCTGCATTCTGCTCTTTTTGAAACCTCTATGAATGTACATAGCCTTATCTTTTTATTAGGCGGCATTTTTATTATTTACACAGCCGTTAAAGAAATATGGCATATGATGGCACTAGATACCGATCAGCATTTAAGTCAAAATACTCAGAAGAAGTCTGCTGGTTCTGCCATTGCCATGATTGTACTTATGAATCTTGTATTTTCATTTGATTCTATTTTAAGTGCGATGGCTTTAACAGAAGTCTTTTGGGTATTAGCGACGGCCATTATCATCAGCGGAGTGCTTATGATTTGGCTCTCTGATCATGTGGCCAATTTTTTACAAAAAAACCGTATGTACGAGGTCTTAGGCCTTTTTGTGTTATTTATTGTAGGCATTATGCTGATCTCCGAGGGCGGACACCTGGCGCACATGTCTATTTTGGGCAATCCCATTACACAAATGAGTAAAACCACATTTTATTTTATCCTTTTTATCTTGGTGATTATTGATGTGGTGCAGGGCCGTTATCAAAAGAAAATAGCCCAAGAGCTTGAGAAAAACGAAACATTGTCTTAAGTGTATTTCTTGGGGGTGCCCCCTAAAGGGGTCGGGCTATACGCTGTATCTTTTGGCCTTCAGCCAAAAGGATGCCGCTCATATCCCTCACCCAAAATCTACAGAAAAACGAGCTTAAATACTTTTTAAAGCCCTAACACTATTCTCAGGCCATAGGTTAAATAATCTGGTAATCCAGACTCAATATCTAAAGTATTGTTGACGCTTGTGTTGGTTTTAGAGATGTCTCTATTTAAAGCAAAATCTCTAGACACTAAAAGTTCTAGTCCTAAACTCTTTCCGTTTTTAAAAATATAACTTAGACCATGCCCAAGATAAACACTTGCAAAATCTGCTTTTTGGGTAGAAAAAGCATGAAGAGTTACCTCTTGATCGTAAAACTTATAATACGGCGTAGGCAAATCGCCTTCCCAATACGAATACCCTGCTTCCGCAATAAAATACAAGCCTAAATTAGATTTTTGCGGATCATAGAATTGTTTAACAAACAATTTTGGACGGTACATAGTCTGAACAGACATGGGCAACACTCCTAATTCGCCAGCTAAACCCACAAAGGTTTTATTTGAGAAATAACGGCCAAACGCGGCATAAATACTTAAAGGCAAAAAGTCTCTATTGTACTGATTTGAAAATCCTCCCCCATAAAACCCTAGCTGAAACGAGAATTTATCTTGTGGCCTTGGATGCACATTAAGCGTATCTTCTGTATCTAGATACAGTCTGTTTTCTTTATAGTTTTTATAGTCGTATCTTGTGATATTGAGCGTGTCTCCGTCTAAGTCAACAAAAGTAAGTGCACCGTCTTTCTTATTTACCTTGATAATCTCACCTCTAAGTTCACTGCCGCTTTGTAAAAACACTTGATCTAACACTTTGGGTTCACTTTCCTGAGAAAACGTAAAGCACATCCCCCCAAAAAAACAACACAAACACATTACTAATTTATTCATTACCAAAAGGTTTTAAAGTAGCTTATACTCCAAATAAAAAGTTTAGTTACAAAAAACATCAAGACAAAAGCCAAAAGCCCGAAAAACAGAAAACACATCAGTAAAATAAAAAGCCCCGACCCTTGGTGTTTATCTTCAAGATAATGCTCTTTGAGTAGTTTTACATTTTTTTCATTGGCACGAAAGGTAAAATCAAAAATCCACCCCACAACAGGTATAGCGCCTATGATTAGGTCTAATAAAATATTGCCCGCCATCTTAATTAAGAGCTTTGTACTGGCGCCTTCTTTGGCCATTTTATAAACCAAAAAACTCGACACCCCATATGTGAGTAAATCGCCCAAAACCGGAAAAAGGCCAATAATAGGGTCAAGACCAATTTTGTAGTTAATCACAGGAATGGTAAACTTTGTATCTAGCCATTCGCTTAGTGTTTCAATATCTTTTAGATTTTTATTCGATGTTTTCAAGGCTATATATTTGATTGTTAAAAGTAATCGTTTCACCAGATGATTTACCTAAAAAGGCTTTAGAAATCGGGGCTGCTAATGAAAGTGCAAAGATCTCTTTCTCTTGCACATTAATTTTACCCAGCGGAACAGAAAAATAAAAAATCCCTTTATTTGTATAGACTAACGCTCCTGAAGATACTGTGTTTTTTTCTTCTTTAGGCAAATCATGCAAGTGTTGCAGCATCTGTTTTGTTAGCGCAATTTGTTTTTCTATTTTATCGTTTTCTGCTTGCATTTGCGCTCTTGCCGTATGGTGTTTGTCGCCTGCTGTGCTTTTGGTTTCAGAACTTAGAGAGAAGCGAATTTGCGCTTGCTGATCGAGTAGCAATTCTACTTTTTCAAGCAAGTGGTTCTTCACTTGCTTATACACCAATACTTTAAAATTAAGAGGACTCATCTTTGCAAATACTATTGAATGACATAAGATTTGCCTTCTTGAGCCAATGAAACACCCTGAAACACTGTTGATGCTTCCATAATAAAGTCATCTAAATGTTTATAACGTGCAGAAAAATGTGTAAGCATTAGATGCTTAACTTGGGCTGTATGCGCAATTAATGACGCTTGTTTGGCGGTGGAATGTAGGGTTTCTTTTGC
>JAHDCS010000052.1 GCA_020629755.1 Flavobacteriales bacterium
AAGCATTCCAAAAAGCGGAATAAGATTTTGAATTTTAGTTTTGAAAAGAACTCTTAAGAAGGTTTAAGATTTTAGGCGCACTGGGTCTTGCATGATTTCTACCTTTTTAATTTCAGGTACCGCTTTAAGAATAGTTTGCATCACCCCATGTTCAAATGTAGAGGTATTCATGCTGCACGATTTACAATTTCCAAGAAAAGAAACGTATGCTTTTTCTTTACTCACCTTAATCAATTCAACATCTCCGCCATCTTTTTGTAAAAATGGTCTAATCTCATCTAAAGCTGAATCTACTTTTTTTAAAATCTCTATGTGTTGTTTTTCATTCATACGGGGGATAAGGCTAAACTTTCTTCAACATTTTGAATAAGCTCTTTGTAAACCGCTGAAATAGATGTTTGTTCTTGTAATACTGCCGGACGCCCACAATCTGCAGATTCTCGAACAGAAGTCATTAGAGGGATTTGCCCAAGCATTTTAATCTTAAGCTCCTTTGAAAGGTGCACAACACCATCTTTTCCGAAAAGGTAATACCGGTTATCGGGCAATTCCTCTGGTGTAAACCAAGACATGTTCTCTACCAAACCAATAATCGGAATTTTTAAGTTTGGATGTTCAAACATGTTAATTCCTTTTCTGGCATCCGCCAGTGCAACCGCCTGGGGTGTACTCACTACAATGGCTCCAGTAATTGGAGATGACTGTAACAGGGTCAAATGAATATCTCCAGTACCAGGAGGCAAATCAATAAACACCATATCCAAATCCCCCCAAAAGACATCCGAAAACATTTGTTTAAGCGCCTTAGACGCCATTGGCCCCCTCCAGATGACTGCTTTATTTATATCCGCAAAAAAACCAATTGACATGATTTTAACGCCATAATTCTCAACCGGAACCATCATTTGTTTGCCATCTATCTCTTTAATAGCTGGCTTTTGATCAAGAACATCAAACATCATAGGAATAGATGGGCCGTAAATATCGGCATCAATAAGCCCTACTTTGAATCCTTTTTGAGCAAATCCAGCTGCTAAGTTGGCCGTTAATGTACTTTTACCAACCCCTCCTTTGCCTGAGGCTACTGCAATAATCTGACGAACACCTGGCATAACTTTTCGCTGTTCTGCAGTGCGTTCTTTTGTTGAGCCTAAGGGCACAATGTTTATGCTGACTTGTAGATCGCCCAAAAAACGTTTCAGCTGATGTTCACATGCCTCGGTAATTCTTTTTTTATTATGAAGTGCAGGATTATTGACCTTTAAGGTGAAGCTGATTTTCTGGTCACTTATCTGAAGATCGGAGACTAAATCTAAAGCGACGATATCTGATTTTAAGTCAGGCTCAATCACATAACTTAATGCGTTTAAGACCTCTTGCTTCTCAGGGTTTTTCATAATCTGAACAAAGGTAATAGAATTTTAAGTTTCAGGCTTCAAAAGAGTAGTTTAAAGCGTAATCTCAACCAAAGGATCCCAGAACAAAAGTTTAAAATTCATCACTTGATCTTTTTTAACATTTACACCTTCTGATTCTAATCGTTCTTGCATTTGAGTCGGACTTGCAAAATGATGCCTGCCCGTTAATAATCCATTTCTATTGACAACTCTATGAGCTGGCAAACCAGGCCTGTGAGTATGCGAAAGATTCATTGCATAGCCAACCATTCGAGAAGATTTGGCTGCGCCTAACGCTTTAGCTATAGCCCCATAAGAAGTGACACGCCCCTCAGGAATTTGAGCAACAATATCGTAAACGGCTGTATAAAAATTATGCATGGCTATTGAAAATATATGGCTAACGACTACTTCATTATTTAGTAGACAATTTAAACCGTAAATATTTTATGGTTTTGTTTTGTTTCAAAAATAGTTTCTCGTAATGGGTTTTAGTCGTGTATACTCTGGGGGGGATTTTTGGGTGGATAGGCTGGCTGTAAATATCGGACTGATCAACTTCTAATATAAAATTATGGGTTTTAATTTGTGCTTTTGTGAAGTCGTAAAACCCTTGATTGTCTGTTTTTAAATGAATTCTTCCAGTCGGGCTTAAAAAATGCTTGTAACGTTCTAAAAAAATATCTGAGGTCAATCGTTTTCTAGCTCTATTTTTTTGAGGCTGTGGATCAGGAAAAATAATCCAAATATCATCAACTTCGTTTTCAGCAAAAAAGGAAGAAATAAAATCGATGCGTGTTCTTAAAAACCGTACATTATCAAGCTTGTGTTCTAAGGCAAATTTAGCCCCCCTATGCAGCCGATTCCCTTTGATATCAATACCAATAAAATTAGCTTTTGAATTTTCAAGAGCACCAGAGATTGTAAACTCACCTTTGCCACAAGCCAATTCTAAAACTATTGGGTTGGTGTTTTTAAATTCTTTATGCCAATGTGATTTTAGTGCATGGTCTTTATTAAACACTGTTTCATAACCAGATTGAAACACATTTGAAAAGCCTTCTAATTCTTTAAACCGTCTTAATTTATCTTTTCCCACACTTAAAAAATTGAATTTTTAGAATATATATCTAACTCATTTACAAATGAATAATTAGAGTTATCTAATAAATTAATAATAGAACTAGAAATGTCTGAAGGCTGAATAAACTCTTCTCTTGGAACATCAAGACCAGACCAAGAAGAAGTATTAACCGGACCCGGAAAAATAGCTGTTGCTTTTACTAGTGAGTCTTTTAACTCTTCAACCAATACCTTATGAAAGCCTCTTAATGCATGCTTAGAAATCGTGTAAGATAAGGCCTCACGCCTTGCCTTTTTACTCAATAAAGAGCATATAGTAAAAAAATGGCCTGTATTCCTTTTCTTTAAATGCGGCAAAAGAAGCTTTGTAATTTGCACTGCGACTTTGAGGTTGGTGTTTAATAAAAGATCTAAATGTGAGGTTTCAGAATCAAAAGCATCTTCTAAATAGAGGCCTAAATTATGCACCACCAGATCAGGCACCCCAACATCCAATACATTATTTATGTAAGATATTACTTTATTTGAATCTAATAAATCAATTGATTTACAATTAATTAAACCACTTTTATTTACGTCATCTGAAAGACTATTCAATGCTTTTTCATCTCGAGCCGAAACAAATACACGATAGCCTTTATCTACTAACTTAATCGCTAAATCCCTACCAATACCTCTACTAGAACCTGTAATTAACGCTATCTTTGACACAAAGCAAAAGTAATCAGCTCTACACAAAACACAAAACAAAACCTACTAATATGCCCGTTATACTGGGGGCTAGGTCACGCGACAAGATGCGTGCCTATTATTAAGCATTTACAGAAACATAACTTTAATGTATTTGTGGCGGCCAATAAAGAGCTCATTGGCTTTTTGTCAAATGAACTACAAGACGTTAACTTTGTGAAATTCTCAAACTATAAAGTAAAGTATTTCAGTTTTTTAGGCGCTTTTATTTCTTTTTTAATACAAGCTCCTTTTTTTATTTTTTCTATTGTGTTAGAGCATTATAAAATACATGCTCTTATCAAAAAATACCGTATACAAGCCTTGATCTCAGACAGTAGACTTGGGCTTTATACTTCTGTTGTTCCTTGTTATTTTTTAACGCACCAATTGCGTATTCACTCGCCTTACAAATGTATTGAACACTTTACCGCTTTATGCATCAAGTGGTTTTGTCAGAAATACACTCAAACTTGGATTATTGACCACCCAAAAGAAGGTCTTGCAGGCAAATTAAGTAAACCTATATACCCAATCCAAAATTTAAATTATCTTGGCATTATCTCAAGATTCTCGCCTTCTTTATCAGGTCATTCCCATCCACCCTCAAAAGCAAAATCAAAAGAATCTATTGATCTGTTAGTTCTTTTATCTGGACCAGAACCAGACCGATCCATCTTTGAAAAAACCATCACAAGCCGATTGCTAAAAAAGAGAGAAACATGTGTGATTGTAAAAGGATCTAATAAATGCATAGACAAAGAAAAAATACCAAGTATTAAAAAATATAATACACTGAACAGTAAAGAATTAAAAAGTTTAATTAATAACTCAAAGAAGGTTATGTGCCGAAGTGGGTACAGCAGCTTAATGGATTTAGTTATACTTAAAAAGCCCATTTTAGCTATTCCAACACATGGGCAGCCTGAGCAAGGCTACCTGGCTTTCTATCATAAGCTCAATACTACACAAGAAAAAGTATTAGATATAAACACCGCTAATCGACTTGATTTATTTCTAAAGTCCATAAATGAATCTTTAAGTGTAGACTAAAGTGTTTGGCTAGAATTGAATTTTATCCGCCCACTCTTTTTACATTATGTCCTTTTTCTTTGAGTATTTGCATGAGCTTATCGCGGTGATTGCCTTGAATAATAATTTGTCCGTTTTTAACACTCCCTCCCACACCGCATGCACTTTTTAACTCTTTAGCCAATGCTTTTAAGTCTTCTACTGGGCCTACAAACCCATCTATAACAATGGCAATTTTACCTCCTCTTCCCTTTTTTTCATATAATAGGCTTAAAGCTTGTTTATCTGGGGCAGTATCTTGTTCAAAAAAGTCACCTAATGACATATTTTTATTAGTACTGTAAACTATTCCGTCTGATTTTAATTTTATTTTTTTATTTTGAGGCATAATGCAATTTACAGCCTTTTGAAAAAAAAAGGAAATATTTTTTTAAGCGTTTTGAATGGATTCAAAACCTATTTGCTTTTAGAAAAAAACTTATCAGAGAATTCCATCAAAGCCTATTTAGCAGACGTAGAATCGTTTTTGCTCTTCATCTCTTCTGTCCAAAACATAGATAGACTTCAATTGATTACACAAGTAGATATACAAGACTATATTGCTTATACGTTTGACCAAGGTTTAAGTGCCAAATCTCAGGCCCGAAATCTATCGTCTTTGAAATCTTTTTTTTCTTACTTGACTTTAGAAAACATTATTGAAACAGACCCTTCTATAGCTATAAAAACACCCAAGATTCAAAAAAAACTACCCGAGATACTTTCGTTGAATGACATAGAGCAGATGCTTAATACATTCAATCCAGAGGATGCGAGAGAGCAACGCAACAAAACCATTATAGAATTTCTCTACGGAAGCGGTCTTAGAGTAAGTGAATTAATTCGTCTTAAAACAGCAGACATTTTACATGAAGAAAATATTTTAAAAATCACAGGAAAAGGTGAAAAACAGCGCTTAGTCCCTTTCGGGAAATTTGCCAAAAAAGAACTCAAAGTGTATTTTGAAAATTTCAGATCTCAGCTTAAAATTAATGAGAAAAATACTGCTTTTGTGTTTCTAAACAGAAGAGGAAAACCCTTGAGCCGCGAAATGATTTTTTTAATTGTAAAACAGGCAGCTCAAAAAGCAAACATCAAGAAAAAAGTATCGCCTCATTCATTACGCCATTCTTATGCCACACATTTAATTGAAAGAGGGGCTGATTTACGTGTTGTACAGGATTTATTAGGACATAGCTCCATTACAACTACCGAAATTTACACCCATGTTTCAGATCAATTTTTAAGTACCCAAATCTTAAAATATCATCCTAGAAATAAGTAAATTAGACGCTGCAACATGAAAGCGTCAAATGGCATTTACTTTGAAAATCTTGATGGATTAAGATTTATTGCTTTTCTGTCTATTTTTCTACATCATGGCATTTACACGCAAAGCCAAGACGTAGCACAAAGTCCTGTATTTAAGGCCACAGAATTTCTGACAGCGCCTTCTTACTTAGGGGTGCCCTTCTTTTTTTGTCTGAGCGGTTTTCTAATCACTTATTTATTGTGTAATGAATGGAAAAAATTTGGAGAAATTAATGTGCAAAAATTTTACCTCAGACGTATTCTACGCATCTGGCCACTGTATTATGCCGTTATTATTTTTGGCTTTTTTGTGTTTCCGTTTTTAAGAAGTCTCTTTGGATTAGCCGATTATATAGAACCTGCTCATTTGACCAACTATGCTTTGTTTTTAAGCAATTTTGATCAACTTTATAATGGCGAACCTTATGGCGCAGGCCTTGGAGTAACCTGGTCTTTAGCTGTTGAAGAACAATTTTACTTAGTGTGGCCTTTTTTATTTGCTGTTTTAAAACCAAAAAACCTCTGGGCACTGAGCTTTTTGCTGTTTGTTTTAAGTTCTGTGTTAATGGAATTTTTTGATGTGAGTTACTTGCACACCCTAGGAAGCATGTCTGATATTTCTGTGGGTTGCTTTATGGCTCTTAGCATACAACTTAAAAAAGAAAAATTACACTGGCTTATTCAGCGTTCTAAATTACAAATTATAGGTATTTACCTGCTAGGCATTCTACATGTTTATCTACATGCTAACTTTCAAATCGGACACCGGTTTATCACCAGTTTATTCATGGGATTTGTGATTTTTGAACAATGTTTTTGCAAACATTCTTTTATAAAAATGAAGCGATTCAAAACCCTTAGTTTTATTGGCACTTTCACTTATGGTTTATATTTATTACACACCATTTGCAATTTTATAAGCATAAATGTTTTAGAAAAAATAGGATTTACCGGCACTGTTTTCTCTGATCTTTTCATCTTCCCGGCGCTTTCTTTTGTGTTGAGTATTGTTTTAGGATACCTCTCTTTCCGTTTTTTTGAAAGTCCATTTCTTAGACTTAAAACTAAAATTGCCTATCCACAGAAAAAGTAAACATCTTCTGATTTCTAATCTATTGTTAAGCACTTTAAATGTGTTCGGGCATACGATTTAGAAAAAGTATTAAAATGCCACCACTCTGATTTAATCTTTGTAAACCCCGCCTGTAGCATTATTTTTCTTAAATAACGTCTATTCTCAACTTGTGTTTCTGTAAGCTGCCTATTTAAAATCAACTGATCTTCATTATCTGTATACGCTTCTTTACCAAAGTAATCGTATGGTGTTCCCATGTCTAAATGCTTATTGGTAGTTAGATCAATGATAGAAAGATCTACTGCTGCCCCATAATTATGGAGTGACTTTTTATCTGGATTAGAGACATATATATGTTTCTTGTGTAAAGGAACATCAATACTATCCCACATCATTTTTTGCACATGTACTGGACGCGCCGCATCAAAAACAATCAGGGCGTACTCTGGGTGTTGCGCTTTTAAAATTTGCTGTGCCTTTTTTAATTTTTCTGCCGTAACCCGATGCAAATATGCCGTATTAAAATCGCCATACATATCTATGCCCACAAAATTATCTGTACTTGAATATTTTAAATCGATCTGTATTGAAGAATCTACTGATGCTACCTCTACAAGCCCAATAGAAAGACAAGCAGAATCTATGCGTGTCAGCCCATTATTGATTTGTTTTTTTGGGGGGATGTTTAAACGTTCTTTATATATTTTTTCTCCGGCCCGAATGGCTATTGAAAGATGATTTTCTTTCGGGGGGATGGGGCAATCATACTCTTTATTATAAGCGCAATACGGATTATAGGCAAAATTAAAATCAAGGATGGGCTTAGGGTTTGAAAAGCGCTTTAGTTCTACATATCGTCCAGACGCGTAGGTTTGATTATCAGTCGTGTTGTCTACAAACGGGATAAAATACAAACTATCGGCTTCGTTTCTTATAAATCCTTCTAATGTATAGGTTTGATTGACATACGTAAATTTTATCCTTGCCGCTTTTAGATATGTTCTTGATTTGTTTTTTGAGGTATAAAAATTCACCTTTTGCTTGAATGGATATTCATCTACCTGCACTTCAAACTTAAAAGAGGGATCGGTTTTAAAGTAGTTAAGCCCTTTAAAGTTTTCTATTTCTTGTAGTGCTAAGGGGCTTTTTTGCGGGTCTTTATAGGTTAAATTTTTTTGATTTCTAAATGCTTGAACACGGTTAAAATACGCAGAATCTTGAGCCCCACACGAACAAAAAAGAAGCACACACACATACCACACATTAGTGCTCATGAGAACGCGATTCAATTGTTTTTATAGAAATTTTCTGATCATACAACTCAATTTGCTGAAGTTGTTCTGCAGACAGCTCCAAACTAATTAGGCTATCAACATTAGGTTTACCTGCCTGAATCCAGGCCGAATACCACACACTGCCCACTGAGATAATTGCTTCGCGCATCTGACGCTCAACCATTCCGTCCATTGCTGTTTGATAAGACTCGGCATATTTTTCTGAGTACGTTTTTACGTTTTGCCGTCCTCTGGTCTCGACTGTAAATTGCTGTGAGCGGTCAAATGAAAGCGAAAGTTCTTTTTCAATTTCTAGTACAGGCTGAACCAACTGATGAGAAGAATATATTAATTCCCAAAAAAAAGGCAATACGCGATCAATTGCCTCTGCTCGACCAGTAAAAAAATCATAGTCTTCAGAGAAAAGTTCTGGAACTCTAGATTCCCAGAATCCATGTATCCCCACTTGATTGGTGAGCTGCCCGTTGTAATTTACGGTAGTATGAAGAGGCACAGTGGCATCGCCTATGTAATGTCCAATATCCGCAGACTTTTTTAATATCGCCTCGAGATCTCTCTCTTTAAAAGCATTCACTAGTCCGTAATACGTAAAAAATAAATTCCATGGCAAAATGCCGTTTTTTAAAAGTGAATCTTCAGAATATACTGAAACAGCACTATCCCAACCCATCGGAATATCATATACAGAAGAAGATGAGTCGTAATAATGTTCTAGATCAATATAATGCCTCACTGCTTCACCTTCTACAGCATATCGTCTTTTATCGGGATCAATGGCGTGCTCTTCTACAAAATCTATGTGCTTTTTATATAAACCAATCAAAGGGCTTGGCAAGGTAAATACGGCGATGCGATTGATTTTTTTATGTGCAAAAAAACCCCAAGCATTTGCTTTTTGGCCTTTTATAAACCAAAGCCCCCCTATCACAACCAGCATAAAGCCAAAGAAAATGCGTCTCATTTTCTTTGGTAAAAAGGAAGTTTTGTTTTCTCTAGCCCCACCTTTTTAGAGCGGATCATCACAAATAAATCGCGCTTGTCGTCTAAGGCTTCCTTTTTGACATAGCCAAGGGCTATGGCTTTATGCAAAGAGGGCGACATACTGCCCGAAGTAATTTCTCCTACTGTGGTATCTTCAGCATCCACAATGACATATCCTTTTCTGGCAATGCCTTTTTCTTTAAGATAAAAGGCGCTTAAACGCCGAGGTATCCCTTTTTCTTTTTGAGCAGCCAACACATCCCGCCCTAAAAAATCAGTCTCTAATTTGGTAATCCATCCTAATGAGGCCTCTAAAGGCGAAGTGCTTTCTAAAAGCTCGTTGCCATACAAACAAAAGCCCATCTCTAAACGCAAGGTATCTCGAGCAGCTAATCCGCAAGGCTGTATCCCAAATGATACTCCTGCTTTTAAAATAGCCTCCCACAGTAAGGTTACATCTTTATCAGACACATAAATTTCAAAGCCTTTTTCTCCCGTATAACCAGTGGCAGACAATACCACATCCACCCCACTAATTGTAGTTTCCTTAAACGTATAATACGTTAAGTCTGTGTCAGAAAGACCAAGTGATTGCAACAGCGCTTTTGAACTAGGGCCTTGTAATGCCAAGAGTGATTTTTGATCAGACATATTACGGAGTGAACAATCAAAGGTGTTGTGCGCTTTAATGTGAGAAAAATCTTTGTCTATATTTGAAGCGTTTACCACAAGCATATACTTGGTATTAGAGAAGCGATAGACCAATAAATCGTCTACAACCCCTGCTTGAGCATTCATGAGACACGAATATTGCACTTTACCATCTATAAGAGCATTCGCATCGTTAGATGTTAAATACTGAACAAGTTGTGTCGCTTGTGGGCCTTCTACAAAAAACTCTCCCATGTGAGACACATCAAAAAGACCAACTGTCTCTCTAACTGCCGCATGTTCTGACTTTAATCCTGAATACTGTAAAGGCATAGAATATCCAGCAAATTCAACCATTTTGGCACCTAGCTTTACATGATGATCAAATAAAGGTGTCTTTTTCATAGATCTACTTTAGCGCAAATGCTTTTTTAAGTTTTGACACATAATCTAGCTTTTCCCAAGTAAACGTTTCAATGGCTACTTTTTTTACATTTCCAGATCCGTCTTTGAAATGCACATTTTTCTTTTGCGGTGTTCTGCCCATATGCCCATACGCTGCCGTTTCAGAATATATTGGATTTCTAAGCTTCAGCCTTTTCTCTATCGCATAGGGACGCATATCAAAAATTTTCATGATTTTTTTAGCAATTTGACTATCTGTCTCTTTCACATTTGAGCTGTTATAAGTATTAATATAAATATTGGTAGGCTTAGCCACACCAATGGCATATGACACCTGCACTAAAACCTCATCACAAATGCCTGCAGCGACCATATTTTTAGCAATATGCCGCGTTGCATATGCCGCTGATCGGTCTACCTTACTAGGATCTTTTCCTGAAAAAGCACCACCTCCATGTGCGCCTTTTCCGCCATAGGTGTCGACAATAATTTTACGTCCTGTTAAACCTGTATCTCCATGTGGGCCACCAATCACAAACTTTCCAGTCGGATTGATGTGATAGGTGATTTTGCCCTTAAAAAGTTTTTTAAGCTTTGGCTTTAAACCTTTAACCACCCTAGGAATTACAATGTCAATCACATCTTTTTTAATTTGCTTGAGCATTTTAGATTCGGTGGAAAATTCATCGTGTTGCGTACTGACTACTATAGAGTCAATTCTTATTGGTTTATGGTCTTCAGCATACTCAACAGTCACCTGAGATTTAGAATCAGGCCTTAAATATTTCATTTTTTTGCCTTCTTTTCTTATGGCGGCCAACTCTCGTAAAATTCGATGAGAGAGATCTAAGGCCAAAGGCATATAATTATCGGTTTCATTGGTGGCATAGCCAAACATCATGCCCTGATCACCCGCGCCTTGGTCTTCTTTTTTTGCTCTTTCTACCCCTTGATTAATGTCTGGCGATTGTTCATGAATGGCCGAGAATACACCACATGAATTCCCATCAAACATATAATCTGACTTGGTATACCCAATCTTATTGATGACCTCTCTTGCAATTTGTTGAACATCTAAATAGGTCTTCGATTTTACCTCACCAGCCAAAACCACCTGTCCGGTCGTGACAAGAGTCTCACACGCTACTTTAGCTGTTTTATCAAAGGCTAAAAAATGATCAATCAAGGCGTCAGAAATTTGATCTGCTATTTTATCAGGATGGCCTTCAGAGACAGATTCAGAAGTAAACAAATACGACATAGTAAAATTTTGAGCACTAAAGTACATCAAATTTTCTAGTTAATTGTAGATTTGAGGGATGGATTTAATTGGTTTTTTTGAAAACTACCCCCCTTACCTGCAAGCTTTGATTGCTACTCTTTTTACGTGGGGATTAACAGCACTGGGCGCTTCGTTGGTGTTTTTCTTCAAGTCCATGAAGCGAAGTCTTCTAGATGGCATGCTAGGCTTTACTGGCGGGGTGATGATTGCAGCTAGTTATTGGTCGTTATTGGCGCCTGCCATAGAAATGACAGAAGCCAAAGGAGGGATCTCTTGGCTGCCGCCAGCCATTGGTTTTGTAACAGGCGCCCTATTTTTATTTGCCTTAGATAAAATCTTACCGCACTTACACATTAATTTCGATGAAAATCAAAAAGAAGGTGTGCAAACCAATTGGCACCGCACCACGCTCTTAGTCTTAGCCATTACACTTCATAATATTCCTGAAGGCTTGGCTGTTGGGGTTTTATTTGGAGGCGCTGCTGCTGGTTTTGAAGGGGCTTCTTTGGGTGCAGCCATTGCGCTAGCCATCGGCATAGGCATTCAAAATTTCCCAGAAGGGATTGCTGTTTCAATGCCTTTACGCCGTCAAGGTGTGAGTCGATTTAAAAGTTTTTGGTATGGGCAACTCTCTGCCATTGTAGAGCCTTTTGCAGGCGTGTTGGGCGCCGTTGCTGTCATGCAATTTGAACCCATACTCCCCTACGCCCTTTCCTTTGCTGCAGGGGCCATGATTTATGTGGTAATAGAAGAAGTGGTTCCTGAAACGCAACAAGATAAATACACAGATATTGCAACTATTGGTTTTATCATTGGCTTTACAGTGATGATGATTCTTGATGTTGCGCTTGGTTAAACTAAAATAATGGAAATAAAACGCCCTTTTAATTTTAAAAAATGGATAAACGCGCACCGCGATGTACTCAAGCCGCCCGTAGGCAACAAACAAGTGTATGAAGATGCTGATTTCATTATCATGGTCGTTGGTGGACCCAATGCCAGAAAAGATTATCATTACAATGAAGGCGAAGAATTCTTTTATCAGCTAGAAGGCGATATTGTTGTGAAAATTCAAGAAAATGGACAAGCCGTTGACGTTCCGATTAATGAAGGTGACATCTTCTTGCTGCCGCCAAAAGTTCCTCACTCCCCTATTCGTTCTGAAGGATCCATAGGCCTAGTAATTGAACGCAAAAGAAAATCAGGCGAAAAAGATGGCCTGCTTTGGTTTTGTGATAATTGCAACACCAAACTCTACGCGTCTTATTTTGAACTCAAAAGCATCGAAAAAGATTTTTTACCTGTTTTTAAAACCTTTTATAGTGACGAGCATTTAAGAACCTGCTCTAAGTGTAAACATACCATGGAAGTAGATAATCGATTTACCTGAATATGAAAGACCAAGAAATTCTAACTATTATCCAAAAAGAAACCCTTCGGCAAACTGAAGGATTAGAGCTTATTGCCTCTGAAAATTATGTCAGTAAAGATGTTTTAGAAGCTATGGGATCTATTCTCACCAACAAGTACGCTGAAGGCTTGCCTTCAAAGCGCTATTATGGGGGATGTGAATTTGTAGATCAAATTGAACAGCTTGCTATTGACAGGCTTAAAACACTTTTTGGCGCAGAATGGGCCAATGTGCAACCACACTCTGGTGCCCAAGCCAATGCCGCTGTGATGTTAGGATGTATAAACCCTGGAGATACTATTCTTGGGTTTGACCTGGCTCACGGCGGACATCTTACCCATGGCTCTCCTGTAAATTTTTCTGGCAAAATCTATCGCCCTACTTTTTACGGCGTGCATCCCGACACCGGATTAATCGACTACGATGCCTTTGAAAAAACAGCATTAAAAGAAAAACCAAAATTAATCATTGCTGGAGCCTCTTCTTATTCAAGAGATTGGAACTACAAAAAAATGCGCGAAGTAGCGAATGAAATAGGTGCTGTTTTAATGGCTGATATTTCTCATCCTGCAGGTTTAATCGCTAAAAAACTTTTAACTAACCCACTTGAACATTGCCATTTTGCAACCTCTACTACGCACAAAACCTTAAGAGGACCTAGAGGAGGCATTATTATGGCTGGCAAAAATGCCCCTAACCCAATGGGCATTAAAACCTCAAAAGGCTTAACCAAACGCATCGGAACAGTTTTAGATAGCGCTGTTTTCCCTGGTACTCAGGGCGGCCCTTTAGAACACGTCATTGCAGGTAAGGCTGTGGCCTTTAAAGAAGCGCTTGATGCTTCTTTTGAGACTTACATGAGACAAGTGGTTTCTAACGCAAAAAAAATGGCCGACCTTTTTGTAGAACGAGGCTATGTGGTGATTTCTGGAGGCACTGACAATCATTGCATACTTATAGATTTAAGCAATAAAAATATCACAGGCAAACAAGCAGAAGAAGCCTTAGGCAAAGCAGAAATTACTGTGAATAAAAACATGGTGCCTTTTGATCAGCAACCTCCTATGATTACCTCTGGCATGCGCTTAGGCACACCAGCCATTACCACTAGAGGTTTAAAAGAAAAAGATATGGAAACAGTTGTTGAATTAATAGACAAAGTTTTGATGAATCATCAAGACCTCGCTTTATTAAATGAAACAAAGAATCAAGTAAAATCACTTGTGGGTCATTTGCCTATTTATGCTTGATGCACTCTTAAACTCTTTTCTAACTGTATTGATGTTCACGCCAAATATGGATAGATTTTAGATCCTTTAACAAAAATTTATCTGATCTGATTTAAAACATTGTATCTTTGCCGTCGCATGAAAATCTGTGCTCATTTTATTATTACAGTATCTATTATTCTTTTTTTGGGGGGATGTAATTCGTATAGCAAACTTCTGAAGAGTGACGACTATGATTTAAAATATCAAAAAGCGCAAGAGTTTTATAATGAGAAAGAGTATTACAAAGCCTTTACCCTTTTGGATGAGTTGATGACTGTCTACAATGGAACGAACAAAGCAGAAAATATTTATTGGCTTATTTCATGGTGCGATTACCATTTGAAAGATTACCGCTTGGCAGCTACTAGATTTGATATTTTTTACAAGCGCTATCCCTTAAGTACACATAGAGAAGAGGCGCTTTTTATGAAGGCTATGAGTAATTATAAAAACTCGCCCGATATTTCATTAGATCAATCAGATACAAAAAATGCCATTAATGATTTGCAACTATTTGTAGATAAATTTCCGCAAAGTACACGTGTAGACAGTTGCAATCAATTAATTGAATCTTTATTGGATAAGCTTGAAGAAAAAAAATACAATTTTGCTTATTTGTATTATAACACGAGTAGTTATAAAGCTGCCATCATTGCCTTTGACAATTTGCTAGAAGATTTTCCTGATACAAAATTTAAAGAAAAGGCCCTATTTTATCAACTAAGCGCAAGATATTTATTGGCACAAAACAGTATAGCGTCGAAAAAAAGAGAAAGATTTCAGGCCGTTATTGAATCTTATACTAAATTTGTAGACCTTTACAGTTCTAGTACTCAGCTTAAAAAAGCCGAAGACTATTACTTAAAGGCCAAAGATTATATGAATCAAAATCGTTCAAAAGATGGATCTTAAAAAAATACCTGCAGAAGAAACCACAATTACAAGAGACAACAATGCCTTAGATAGCCAAACAGGCAATATTTACAAAGCAATCGCTGTAATAGGCAAAAGAGCCAATCAAATTGGTGTTACGCTCAAAAAAGAATTGGACGATAAACTCTTAGAATTCTCTTCTAATATTGACAACCTAGAAGAAGTTTTTGAAAACCGTGAGCAGATCGAAATTTCAAAATATTACGAAAGACTCCCAAAACCTTCAGCAATGGCTATTGAAGAGTATTTAACGGAAAAAATATACCATAAAAAGCCAGAGGTAGTATCAGAGACTGTTACTGATCAGCCCGCTGCAATTTCATAAGCCATTTTCTAAATGTCTAGTACATTTCCTTTAAAAGGAAAAAAAATAATCATAGGCGTTACAGGCAGTATTGCTGCATACAAGTCTGCAGAACTCGTTCGATTATTGGTTAAAGAAGGCACCATGGTGCGTGTTGTTATGACCTGCTCTGCTACAACCTTTATATCGCCTTTAACACTTTCTGTTTTATCTAAATCTGATGTGATTAGTGAAATTAATGCTAATGAGCATTGGAACAACCATGTAGAGTTGGGCTTATGGGCAGACCTTATGATTATAGCCCCTTGTACTGCTAACACGCTTTCAAAAATGGCAAACGGATTGTGTGACAATATGCTTTTAGCGACTTACTTATCTGCTAAATGTCCTGTAGTGGTTGCGCCTGCCATGGATTTAGATATGTATAAGCATCCTTCTACAAAACAAAACATCAACACCTTAGTCAAATATAAAAACCATGTACTAAATGCGCCAAAAGGTGAATTAGCCAGTGGGCTTCATGGTGAAGGGCGCATGCAAGAGCCTTCTGATATTGTAGCGTGGGCTTCTTCGTTTTTATCTGGCAAACAACTATTTAAAAACAAACATTTTTTAATTACTGCAGGACCAACTTACGAGGCTATAGATCCAGTTCGTTATATCGGCAATCATTCTTCCGGAAAAATGGGCTTTGCCCTAGCAGAAGAAGCCGCAAAACAAGGCGCAAAAGTAACCCTGATTAGCGGACCTGTTGCCCTTGAGATACAGCATCCAAATATTCAGAGAATTGATGTGGTTTCTGCCGATCAAATGTTTAAGGCTTGCAAAAAACACTTTAAAAAAGCAGATGTACTTATTAAGTCTGCTGCCGTTGCTGATTTTAAGCCGCAAGTTGCAAAAACAAATAAGATTAAAACTAAAAAAAACCTAACGATTACACTTGATGAAAATCAAGACATCCTTAAATACTTAGGAACTAAAAAGACTAAAAAACAGTTTATTGTTGGCTTTGCCTTAGAATCACAATCAGGAGAAACCTTTGCCAAAGAAAAAATTAAAAAGAAAAATTTAGACCTCATTGTTTTAAATTCTTTAAAAGATAAAGGCGCTGGATTTGGTCATAATACTAATAAAGTAACCTTAATAGACTCTTCTTTTAAAAGCAAAAAATTGCCTCTAATGGCTAAATCAAAAGTCGCAAAGTATATTCTTAGTGCTATCTCTGATTGCATCCTTTGATATTTTTGCTGATTCTTAAATACTCTTTCTTAATTTAAATACCTTTGTTATTCAATACTCAACATATAAGTTGTTGTAAGTTTCGGAGAGGTGTCCGAGTGGCTTAAGGAGCACGCTTGGAAAGCGTGTGTACGTTAACGCGTACCGAGGGTTCGAATCCCTCTCTCTCCGCTTTACCATTATTTTCAGTAATTCACTAAAAAC